>NZ_JAKZKV010000008.1:4710-260562 GCF_022808675.1 Parabacteroides sp. FAFU027 | reverse complement strand
TATGTTATAATGATAAATAAAGAAATTTAGGTGGTTATAGCATCGGGGTTCCACCTCTTCCCATTCCGAACAGAGAAGTTAAGCCCGATCACGCCGATGGTACTGCGCAAGTGGGAGAGTAGGTAGCCGCCTTTTAAGAAACCCTCATCAGATGATTCTGGTGAGGGTTTTGTCGTTTATAGACAAATCCAACGGATTACGGATTGAAACAGACTGAATGAAAGAAATGAAGGAGATTAAAAAAATTGTAGGCACCCCAAATCCACCGTCTTTTCGGTAATCTCGGCTCAATTAAAGAATCTGGTTGAACTGTTTATTGATAAAATTCTTCATCCGGAAACCGGACATTTACAGCTGTGTTTCAATGATAACTGGGAAAGTAAAAGTCCTGCCGTATCTTATGGTCACGATATAGAGGAGGTGTGGTTGATTCATGAAGCGGCCGAAGTGTTGGACGATAAAGCTTTGCTTGAACGTGTGCGAAAAGGCCTTCCGCAAATATCTGATGCAGCAACCGAAGGATTACAGCTAGACGGTAGTCTTATCTACGAATATGACTTGGCAACCGGACATACCGATGCCGACCGTCACTGGTGGGTGCAAGCCGAGGCTATGGTGGGCTACTTCGATATGTGGCAGTTGACTCAGGAAGACTCCTATCTGGAGAAAGTTGTCAATTGCTGGAGTTATATCAAAACTCATTTACTCGACAAAACATCCGGGGAATGGTACTGGAGCATAAAATCGGATGGCTCAATCAACAGAAGCGACGATAAAGCCGGGTTCTGGAAGTGTCTGTATCATAGCGGCCGAATGTGCATGAAGATATACGAGCGTATTCAGAAACTATCCTTGTAATTTCTATATTTGCAATTGCATTAACAAAAGTAAATCAAATGTATCCATTAAAATTCACCCCAATACTGAAATCAACCATTTGGGGCGGAAATGAAATATGTAAGTTTAAACAGCTTACTCCAGAATTGGAGAGTAACGGTGAGAGCTGGGAAATCTCCCATGTCAGGGATAATATCTCGATGATCAGTAATGGCGAATTGACCGGGAAATCCCTGGAAGAGCTTATTAATACGTATGGAGCTGAACTGTTAGGGAAAAAGGTTGCGAATCTGTTTGGAAATAAATTCCCGTTGCTCATCAAATTTATAGATGCCTGTGACGACCTTTCCATTCAGGTGCATCCCGATGATGAGCTGGCAAGGAAACGTCATAATTCGTTTGGCAAAACCGAGATGTGGTATGTCATTTCGGCCAAAGAGAATGCAATGCTTTATTCCGGCTTTTCCAAAGCGATTACTCCGGATAAATATGTAGAGTCAGTGCGTAATAATACCTTTTTGGATTATGTATTGCAGCATCCATTGTCAGCCGGAGATGTATTCTTTGTCCCAACCGGACGGGTGCATGCCATCGGAGCCGGTACGTTTGTTGCCGAGATTCAACAGACATCCGATGTTACTTATCGGATTTATGATTTTGATCGTAAAGATGCCAATGGAAATAGTCGGGAATTGCATACCGAACTGGCTAAAGACGCCATTGATTATACCCTTTATCCGGAATACAAAACGGTGTATGAAAGAGTTGAGAATGGCTCAGCTTCACTGGTTTCCTGTCCCTATTTCGAGACTAATATGATTCAGCTTTCAAGCTGCAGTATTGAAAGGGACAATCTGGATAAAGACTCTTTTGTGGTTTATATCTGTTTAGTAGGAAGTGTTGTGATAACCGATAGGAATGGTTATGAAGTGGCAGTTGAACAAGGTGAGTCAGTATTGGTTCCTGCATCAATTGCCGATGTGACTATTTCCCCCCGTAAAAATGCTAAACTTTTGGAGACTTATATCCCATAGCTTTTCAAGGTTTGGAATTTCTATTTCGATGGTTTGGTGTGTGAATGCAATGGATCCGGCGTAGTTCGGGACTATTTTTTTACATTATCGGATTCTGATTTTTTGATTATCTTTGAATTTGTAAAAACCTAAATCTATGAAAACAAAACTACTGCTTTTGCTCATTATCGTCTCTTTGTTCGGTTGCAAAGAAGCCGGAACTATCAACTACAAGTTGAAATATACCACTTCCACAGAAGCTTTTCGTTCGGTTTCTGCGTTACCTGATAGTTTGTACCCCCAATTCGGTGCTTACGTTACCAGCATTACTCCTTATCATTATTCATCCAAAATAGGGATGCTGATGTATCAGGATGTATGGAGTCAGGCTGATCCCAAATGCCACATGATCTCCTTTGTGGATGGACACGACGGTGATCCCCGGTATGAAACGGCAACTTATGCCGATTTTTCCGGAAACCAGGAGGTTACGGTTGATCCGATTTTGTACAGTACCGATAAGTGGGATGGCATTTTCAAACAGAAGCAGGTGACCTTTAACTTTTTCACCTTCACACCCGTCTATTTGTATCAGGAGTTTGAGTTACCTGACGAATATAAACCCCTGCTTAGTTTGGGAAATAGTGCGTTAATGAATCTATTGGGAGGCAATTCATCCATAACCTATGACGCAGCAAAAGGTAAATATATTGTCAAAATGAATGAAGGGCCGATGGTTTCTCCGTTGTTCCGACAATTCAACAGTGGTACACCGGGCGGTTATATCTTTGGCAACACAGATTCAACTTATATTTACCAATACAAGGGCGTGGAATTGCCGGAAGCGCAACGATTTCCCTTCTGGAACAATCTAAGTTACAGTGGCAATCCGACACCATTGGTCCGGTGTAATAATTTTACCCCGATGACCGTGACTATGCCCGACGAAGGACAGACAATTACCATGTATTCTACGATTGGATTTGATACACATAATCTGATTCAGGTCTATGCCGGTGCGGATAATACACCGTACACAAACGATGACGTATTTGTTTATGCCCCGAAATATTGGAACCGGTTGCGGGTAAAACTGGAGATAAAGTAACCGGATTTAGTTCCAACGGTTTATATTATTAAATGAAAACGGTATCTGCAAAGACGGATACCGTTTTCAGACTTTTAGGTGGGTTAATAACTGATTCAGAGACGAATCTGTCAGGTGATATTTTCTGAAAGTATTTTGACAAATAGTGTGTTTTAATTAGCCGGAAATGCCCTTTTTTTGCCACCCGGTAAATCAGGTAGATGTCGGACCCCGGGTATGTTATTTCAAATGGCATTAAACCTAAACCTAAGAAATTTGTCTCTATCTTTGCCAAACAGAGCATTTTGTTTGTTATACAAGTATCTGTAATTAACCCTTACGCTATTTACACCCGTTCAGATTTTAATTATCTGTCATGAAGAAACACACATTATTGTTGTCTGATATCCGGAGAAAACTACTCACCTTATTGCTATTGGGAGGTCTGTTTTCTGCAAATGCCGTTGCGGCCGACAAGTATTCGGTCGAAAGATTTGGCACAAACGAAGGCCTTTCACAGAATGCGGTCATGTACATCAACCAGGACAAGAAAGGTTATCTCTGGATTGCTACCTGGGACGGATTGAATAAGTTTGACGGCAGCCGTTTCTCCGTTTACAAGTCGAATGCCACGAGCCGTTCCTCGTTGCTCAATAACCGCATCAACTCATTCTCCATTGCAAAGAACGGTTATTTGTGGGTATCTACCTATGATAACCGCATCTATCGGTTCAATCCCAATACGGAAATCTTCCAGGATATTCCGCACAGCCTGCCGGAATACAAGAATCTTAATATCAAATTTAAAGGACGACCGGTTGAAGCCTCTAATGGAGATATCTGGCTAATCAGCCAGAATCAGGGTTGTTTTCGGGTAATTACAGACCCCGGCACCAAAGCAGCGGTGGTTCAGCATTTTTCTGTGACCAATAGCGAATACCGTCTTTCCAATGACAATGTACAGTTTGTCTCAGAAGATAATCAGAAAAATATCTGGATTGGTACAGACAACGGACTGAATCGCATAACGGTTAGTTCCGATGCCCGCCTGGCCGCTAAGATAACCCCTTATCTACAGGCACGGAAAAATGATGACGATTCATATAACGGAAGCCGTCGGTTTAATTCGTTGAACGATTCGGGACGCTATCTCTGGTTTAGCTCTGATAATGGCATTTACCAGTATGATAAAACAACCCGCTCGTTTACCGGTTATCTGATGGGCCACTCTGTCATCCTGACGAAACAGTACAAAAACAAACTTTACGTACTTGATAACCGGGAAGGGTTGCTCGAATTTGACGTACTACTGCATACGGTGAAACCATTGGCGAATCGTGCGGCACTGGCTTCAGAGCCGTTGATTTATATTGATAAACAAGGGCTGGTGTGGTTCACGTTGCAGGCTGCCGGGGTAGGATACTACAATTCCAATACCGGAAGTTCATCTACCTTTATTAATGCAGACCCGAAAAGTACGATCATCCGAAGTGGCGGACAGTTTATGTTTGAAAACCATAAAGGAGAATTGTGGTGCGTGTTTAGCTATGGTGAGTTTTGCCGTTACAACCGCCAGACCAACCAGATGGTCTATTTTAACAACGAGGCCACTACTTCACGGTTATTTTCTGATGTGATTTGCAGTGCATTCTTTGATAAAAATGATGACCTGTGGCTGGGAACTTACCGCAAAGGAATTTATAAATATAGTTTCCATACATTGCCATTCCGTTTTATTCAACCTTCGGCATCAGCTTTAAGCAATGATATCCGTGCCATTTATCAGGATCGGATGGGGCACATCTGGACCGGAACCCGGGATGGTAAGTTAAATGTATTTGACCGTAACAATCAATTGATTCGTACCTATACAGCCGGAGATGGCTCCCTGTATAGCGGACCTCCTTATGCTATTCTGGTGGATCGTAAAGGAAATGTCTGGATTGGAACTAAAGGAAATGGGTTGTTTAAAGGAGTCATTACCGATCCCAAAACGATGCAGATCACATTTACCCATTATCCTTATAGTCCTGACAACAAGAATTCAATTTCGGGGCATACGATTTATTCCATTCTGGAAGACCGGAAAGGTCGTATCTGGATAGGTGCCTACGGCGGTGGAATCAATCTTGTATATGAAAGTAAAGATGGCATTCGTTTTCTGAATGCAGGGAACGGACTTGATAATTATCCGATCTTTGATTGTGATAAAATCCGTAATCTGGCAGAGGATGGAGCCGGTAATATATGGGTGGCAACGACCAACGGGGTGGTTATCATGAAGGAAAAAAGACCGCAGGACTTCAGCTACACCTATCTTTCACACGATCCTCAGGATCCTGAATCATTGCCCGGAAATAACGTTACAGATATTTTCCGCGATCATCAGAACCGAATGTGGCTGGCTACCTTTGGCGGCGGACTTGCCTGCATGGAAAGAGCATTTCAGCCGGGTGAGAAGCCGAGGTTTAAAGTAATCAGTGCGCGGAATCTGCTGAACAATGATATCATCCTGAATATCACCGAAGATAAGGCGCATAAACTGTGGTTTACCTCTGAAAATATCCTGACGCAATACGATCCTCAAAGCGGAAAAATTCAGAATTATGGAGACGCTGACGGGCTGAACGATGTCAACTTCTCTGAAGCAGAAGCTATACAACGATTTGATGGCAACCTATTGTTCCCTACTTTCAATGGCATACTGGTGGTTGATCCCAAACGTATACTCATGCAGAAGGGGAATTTCTACCTGGACTTTGTTGAATTCCGTTCCTATAACGAAATAATCCCGATACAACGTCGGGAGGAAGATGCAGATCTGGAGTATGATAAGGTGAAACTAAAATATGACCAATCGTCGTTTACCATCGAATTTGCAGGAGTCGGTTATCACAGCCCCTCCAAGTTACAGTATGCATATCGCCTGAAAGGACTGGATAAGGAGTGGACATTTGCCAAAAATGAACGACGTGCCACTTACACCAACATTCCTCCGGGTAAATATTATTTCCAGGTAAAATGTAGTGCAACAGGCGATTTTGAACATGCAGAGGTGAAGGAATTGCTCGTTGTAGTTCGACCTCCTTTCTGGGCAACCTGGTGGGCATACCTGTTTTATCTGGTTCTATTGGGCGCTTTGGCTTATATCGGGTATCGCCTGATGATTTTCATTACCCGTATTAAAAATAAGATCAAGGTTGAGCAGGCTGTTTCAGATCTGAAGCTCAAGGTGTTTACCAATATTTCCCATGAACTGCGCACCCCGCTTTCGTTAATTATGGGAACGCTGGAGAACCTGCTTTCCCACGGTTCATTGGATAATAAATCGAAGGAACAGCTGGTATTGGCAGAGAAAAATAGCCGCCGTATGTTGCGTCACATCAACCAAATCCTTGACTTCCAGAAGACAGAGTCACGCAAGATGCGTCTGCGCATTTCCCAGGTTGAGATTGTAGAGTTTATGCAAAGCATTTACAATCACTTCAAGCAATCGGCAGATGATAAGAAAATTCATTATCACTTTAAAACCGATACCCCGGAACTGGATATGTGGATGGACCCGTATCGCATTGATATAGTTATTTTTAATTTGTTGTCAAATGCCTTCAAATTTACCCCGGAAGGACGTTCCATTACTGTTGAGGTAGTAACCAAAGCAGATAGAGAGGGCTGGATGGCGATTAAGATTCAAGATAATGGGGTAGGTATCTCCGATGATAAATTGCGTAACCTGTTTGAACGATTCGGACAAAGTGCATCGGCAACCAAAGAGCTGTTCCGTGGAGCGGGTATCGGTCTTTCATTGTGTAAAGAGTTGATTGAGTTGCACGGTGGCGAGATTGAGGTAGATAGCCACGAGAATCAGGGAGCATTGTTTATCGTCTGGCTTCAGGTTGGCAAAGAGCATTTCAAACCGGAAGACGTTGATTTTGAAACCGAATCGAAGAGTGTTCGCGATTATTTACCATACTATCAGTCGCTTGAAGCCGAAAAAATTACGGAAACCCAACAGGCAGCCAAGCTGTCAGGCAATGCACCGAAGATTGTGATTGCAGAAGATGATCCTGATTTGCGGGAATTCCTTCGTATCAATCTCGACTCCATGTATCAGGTCTATACTTCGACCAATGGTGAAGAGGCATTGAAACTGGTGAAGGATGTGTTGCCGGATATCGTGCTTACCGACCTGATGATGCCGGTGATGGATGGTCTGCAACTGACCAGTGCGATTAAGCAGGATTTCAGTACCAGTCACATTCCTGTCGTGTTACTGACTGCCAAGACGGAACTCGAAAGCTCCGTGGAGAGCTACCGTGCCGGCGCTGATGCCTTCGTGGTGAAACCATTTAGCGTTGATTACCTGTTGGTGCGTATTCAGAATCTGCTTGAGCAACGCCGCAAGCTTTTTGAACGTTTCGACCAGAAACCGGAAGCTGCTTCAGACCAGAAGAAGGTGATGGACCTGTCTCCAAGCCCGGTTACGATTACCGATAAGGATGAGAAATTCCTGCGCGATGTGATCAAGATCGTGGAAGACAATATGATGGAGTCAGACTTTGATATTGATAAAATTGCCTCGTCCACCACTTTGGGACGAACGACTTTTTACAATAAGCTGAAAGGCCTGACCGGTATGTCACCGGTAGAGTTTGTGCGTGATATCCGGGTGAAACGGGCGCTTCAATATCTGGAAAGCGGACAATATTCCGTCTCCGAAGCAGCTTATCAGGCCGGATTTAACAACCCGCACTACTTTAGCCAGTGCTTTAAAAAGAAATATGGCTATTCACCTTCGGAGTTCCTCAAACAACGATCGAGTGATAATGAGAAAGGCGATGAATAATGAGAAGCCGCAGGGAAATCCATTTCTGCGGCTTCTCTTTTTTATTCAATGGTCGTATAGCCTCGTATTCGATACCTGCATATTAGAATATGCGACACCCGTATAGCCTAATATGCGACAGTCGCATAGCCTGATATACGGCAGTCGCATATCCCAATATATTATAGGCGTATATTTGGTTATAGCAACAGGCGTACAGTCTCTTTTACACTGTCAATTTCTACCTCTTTTTTGCGAAAACGTGTACCTTACACCACTGAATCTCCTCTATTTTTGCTTTCGTCAATCATTGTGTGACGATATTAACTATTGAAATGAAAAACACGAATACTTCCTTTTGGCAGGCTGCATTATTGATGTTGGTTTGCTCGCTTTTCTTATTTCCCGAAAATGCTTTTTCTGTAAAAAAACAACGCTATAAAGTGTCCGTATGTGACTGGATGATTCTCAAACGTCAGAAGCTGGGCGAATTTAAGCTCGCGTCAGAAATCGGAGCAGACGGAGTGACTGTCGACATGGGTGGACTGGGTACGCGTGAAAACTTTGACAATAAACTGGTTGAAGACTCCATGCGGGTTATATTCCGAAAAGAGGCTGCAAAATATAAAGTGGAGATGTCCACTATCGCGATGTCAGCCTTTTATGGTCAGTCATTTGCCAAACGTCCCGATGCAGTCCGTCTGGTGGGAACAGCCATCGAAACTATGAAGCTGATGAAGGTGAAAGAAGGCTTTCTTCCGATTGAAAATCCCAATCTGGTAACTTCACCGGAGTTTACATCTACCGTTATTGCGCGTCTGAAAGAGGTGGCAAAAATGGCTGAAAAAGCGAAGGTGGTGATTGGTATTCAATCGCAGATTTCTGCATCTGAAATGGTGAAAATACTAGATGCAGTGGGCTCCAGGTCAATCAAAGCTACCGTGAACTTTGCCAATATCATCAGCGGAAACCGGGATATCTGCTCTGAACTTAAAGTATTTGGAAAAAATCGCATTGCCCAGATTCATGTCTCGAATACCGACAGTGTCTGGATTCAAAACGATTCAAAGCTAGATATGTCCAAAGTTAAGGCTACATTGGATAAAATGGGCTGGAGCGGCTGGTTGGTCGTGGAGCGTTCGCGTGATGTGAAAGATGTGCACAACGTGAAGAAAAACTATGGGGCAAATGCCGTCTATCTGAAATCGGTGTTTCAGGGTAAATAATTGATAATTCAATTCAAACAAAAATATACTGTTATGTCAAATTCAACCTTACCACGCCCTTTGAAAGGGATTATACCTCCGTTGGTAACCCCGTTGCTCGATAGCGACACATTGGATAAAGAGGGCTTCGAACGCCTGATTAATCACGTGATTGCCGGAGGCGTTCATGGTCTGTTTATTCTGGGTACTACCGGTGAAGCGCAAAGCCTGAGCTACCGTCTTCGCCACGAAGTTATCGAAGAGACCTGCCGTATCGTCGATGGTCGCGTACCGGTTTTGGTCGGTATCACCGATACTTCAATTGTTGAAAGCGTTAACCTGGCTAAAAAAGCGGCTGATTGTGGTGCTGCAGCAGTGGTTTCTGCTCCACCGTATTACTATGCAACTGCTCAGCCTGAGTTGACTGATTTCTACAAACACCTGACCGAACAATTGCCTTTGCCGTTGTTCCTGTACAACATGCCGGTACACACTAAAGTAAGTTTTAGTCCGGCTACTATCCGCACTTTGGCTCAGAATCCTAAAATCGTAGGTTTCAAAGACAGTTCGGGTAGCGGTTCCTATTTCCAGGCGGTATGTCAGGAGATGCGTGATATGCCGGAGTTTTCTTTACTTGTTGGACCGGAGGAAATGACTGCCGAATCAGTATTGCTGGGTGCTCACGGTGGTGTAAACGGTGGTGCAAATATGTTCCCGTCACTTTATGTGGAGCTGTACAACGCTTCTGTAGCTGGTGATTTGGAAAAAGTGCGTGAATTGCAGCAGAAAGTATTGGCTATCAGCCGTGCTGTTTACAATGTGGGTCAATATGGCTCAAGCTACCTGAAAGGGGTGAAATGTGTACTCGGACTGTTGGGTATTTGCAGCGATAAACTGGCTGAACCATTCCAACACTTCCTTCCCCGCGAACGCGAAATTGTTCGCAAGGCTGTTGAGGCATTGAATCTTGGCGTTACGCTGAAAGAGTAATTTCAGGCTCTAAATAATTGATTATATAGTCTCATCGCTTTCGGGCGGTGGGACTTTTTATTAAATGCGAAGGCGCAAAGACGCAAAGGTAGATTCTTATCCCTTGCATCTTTGCGCCTTTGTATTTCGTTGAATTTAAAATTTTAATCGTCAGTTTTGTTGGCTGTTTTAGGATGAAGCAGGAGTAGTTGAAGTACCAATGCAACCACAACAAAGATTGCCAGAAAGGCAATGTCCCGGCTCAAATGACCGGAGTCAGCTGACTTGCCAAGAAATGTGGTAATGAGTGCACCGGATGAGATGCCGGCCATATTCATCAGACCGTAGCCTGTGGCTCGGTAACGTGGCGATGCAAACTGGCAGAGGATAGGCATGTTATTCACATCAAACATTCCGAATCCGAACCCGAAGCACAAAGCACCGCCCCAAATCAGAAAGAAGCTATCACCGAATCCCAGCATCATGACCGCTGGGATGGTCAATGCCAGTCCGATAGCGCCGGTGAAAATGCGGCCACGGAGATTCTTCTGCACCCAACGGTCGGAAATCACACCGCCAACAAGCACTCCAATCAAAGCTGATAATGCAATGGTGATGGTTGCCAGAGGTCCGGCTTCCTCCATATTAATATGCAGGTTATTGGAGAATAGAGTCGGTAACCAGTTTTTTGTAGCCCAGCCCGGAAGGCTTGGCGCTGAAAAGTAAAACAGAATCACCCAAAAAGATAGGTTTCCCAATAGCACGCCCACGCCTTTAAACATTTCGGAAAATCCTTTTCTCAATGATTTCGTTTTCTCAGGTGTGATAGTGTACGCTTTATTTTCCCTTAAGAATATGACAAGAATAGCGCTGTAGATAATCCCGACCAGTCCAAATGCGTGAAAAGTGGTTTGCCATGAAAAACTTCCGGCGATTGTTGCGCCAAATCCACCAAGTGCCTGGCCCAGATAAATCCCCGTCATGTGAATACCAACGGCTATTGAACGGGTTTTGCCCTGATGGTAGTCTGCTATTAGTGATAGTCCGGCCGGTATGTAAAAGGCTTCGCTGATTCCCATGATTGCCCGCAAGGCGTAGAGTTGGTCAAATGTTTTTGCCATTCCCATCAGCAGTGTCACGCCAGACCATACGAATAGACTTCCAACGATAAGCCATTTACGGTTGAGGCGGTCTGCGATGATACCGGAAATGGGGCTCATGATTGCATATACCCAGAGGAATATGGCCATCAGGATTCCGAAGTTTTCAGCTGTTTTCAGTTCGGCAATATCCACCATCATAGCCGGTTTCATGGTGGCAAGCATTTGTCTGTCGATGTAGTTAAGTAAAGCTACGAACCAAAGTAAGGATACGACGATCCAGGGATAATACTTTTTGTGTTGCATGTTTAGTTTAAGAGATAAGGTAATAAATGCCTTTTCAGCAATAGGGTTAATTCTAAAAGGTAATAAGTAAAAGTAGTAATTATTACCTCTGACGATAGTGCTTTTTTCTCTTTTTCAAATCACTAATTGACAATGGTGTAATCTCAGTGGTAAATATATTATTTAGCCAGATCAATAAAGCAACGCTTTTTGTTAGAATACATTATGTTGAATGTTTGTTAGTTATATTAGATGGGAATGGCGCTATTGCACGGAATGTAATTGTAAAATTTGCAATATTGAGCAGAAGTCAGGATCAAGACAGGGTTATTTATGCCAAAGCGTTATATTGTTGAGTTTCTTACTGCTTTTGCATCAAATCATCACACAAATTGCCACTTGATAATACGGCACTGTTTTTTAATAATTTGTATACCCCGGAGTGGGAGAATGGTTCTAATTTTGGATATTCAAAAATGTGTCTGAATTATTACACTTGTAAAATCAAATATCCATTATGAAACGAGCATGCATTAGAGTTTCCCAAAAAGAGAACACATTGTATGCGAGTTCCATGCGTAGCCAAAACACTAAATAATTTTATTGACGTATGAAAAGAAGAGTAATCTCTCTGGGACTTTTGTTGTTGGCATTTGCCGGTCAATCGGCTTTTGCTCAATATCCGCAGGTCTCAAAAGAAGATCAGGACAAAGCAGCAGCATTAATGGCAGCTACAGAGCGTCGTTCTGATTCTATCTGGAACAATTTTGCGTATCCTATTGTACAGAAAGAAGCACAGGCGGGTCGTCCGTTCGTTCCCTGGGCACACCGTCCTACCGATTTGAATCAGGCAAGAATTCCTGCGTTCCCCGGTGCTGAAGGAGGTGGTGCATACACAGCCGGAGGTCGTGGTGGCAAAGTAATTGCTGTAACTACACTGGCTGATGAAGGGCCTGGTTCTTTGCGTGAGGCATGTGAGACCGGAGGTGCACGTATCATCATATTCAAAGTATCAGGTATTATTCGCCTGAAATCGCCGTTGATCCTTCGTGCTCCTTACGTGACCATTGCGGGACAAACAGCTCCCGGTGATGGAATCTGCGTAGCCGGAGAATCATTTTGGGTAAATACACACGATGTTGTGATCCGTCACATGCGTTTCCGTCGTGGTGAAACATGGGTAGGTCGTCGCGATGACGCTATCGGTGGTAATCCAATGGGAAATATCATGATTGACCACGTTTCTGCAAGTTGGGGATTGGATGAAAACATGTCCATGTATCGCCACATGTATGCAGATGGTAACGGTAAACACCCTGAAGAAAAACTTCCGACTGTGAATATTACTATTCAGAACTCAATCTTTGCAGAATCACTGGATACCTGGAATCACGCATTCGGTAGTACACTGGGTGGTGAAAACTGTTCGTTCATTCGTAACCTGTGGGCAAATAATGCTTGTCGTAATCCGTCTGTGGGTTGGTATGGAATCTTTAACTTTGCCAACAACGTTATATTTAACTGGGTGCGTCGTTCTATCGATGGTGGAGACTACCGCGCTCAATTCAATATCATCAACAACTACTTCAAGCCAGGTCCTGCAACACCTGTAGGTGAGCCTATCAGCAACCGTATCCTGAAGCCGGAATCAGGCCGTAGCAAATTGGGTTACAAAGTGTATGGCCGTTGCTATGTAACCGGTAACATCATGGAAGGTAACGACGCTGTGACTAAAGACAACTGGAATGGTGGGGTTCAGGTAGAAGATGAAAAAGATTGTGGTAAATATACTGCTGACATGAAGTATAACGAACCATTCCCAATGCCAACATTTAATATTATGCCTACCAACCAGGTGTTTGATCATGTATTGGCAAATGCAGGGGCTACCTTGCCAAAACGCGACGCAGTTGATGCTCGTGTGACAGAAGAGGTTCGCACCGGAAAAATCGTTTACAACGAAAAATACAAAGATGACGGTAAACCACAGTTTAAACACCGTCAGAATCCAAGAGATTCTTACAAGCAAGGTATTATCACTGACATTGCTCAGGTAGGTGGCTATCCGGTATATAAAAGCGTAAAACCGCTCAAAGACAGTGACAACGACGGTATGCCTGACGAGTGGGAAGTAAAATACGGTCTGAATCCGAAAGATGCTTCTGACGCAGTGAAAGACTGTAACGGTGACGGTTACACCAACATCGAGAAATACATCAACGGAATCGATCCTACAACTAAAGTAGATTGGACTAACTTCAAGAATAACTTTGACACGCTGGCTAAAAAAGGCGGTCTGAACTAATTCATATCATTAAACCTGACAGGTTTTCATGACCTGTCAGGTTTATATTAGAAACCATCCCTAACAAATGAAGAACACAATTCTACTTATTTTGCTGGTCGTACTTCCCATGTCGTTGTTGGCCCAGTATCCGATCATTCCCGATAATGAAAAAGCAGAAGCTCAGGCGTACCTCGATGCATTTCAGCGTCGTTCTGATTCTGCATTTGCAAAAGCCTATCCTGTAATCATGGAGCAAGCCAAACACGGACGTCCTTACGTGCCCGGCGCATCCCAACCATCCGATTTAGTTAAATCAGCAATTCCTGCATTCCCCGGAGCCGAAGGGGGCGGAGCATTTACTCCCGGCGGCCGCGGTGGAAAGGTGATCGTAGTGAATACGCTGGCTGATAGCGGACCCGGTTCGTTGCGCGAAGCCGTTGAAACCGGTGGCGCCCGTGTGATTGTTTTCAATGTTTCGGGGATTATCTGGCTGAAAACTCCGGTTTCGGTACGTGCTCCTTATATCACGATTGCCGGACAGACTGCTCCGGGCGATGGTATTTGTGTGGCGGGTGAATCCTTCAATATCGATACTCACGACGTGGTGATTCGCCACATGCGTTTCCGTCGCGGGGCCACTTACGTGGGCAACCGGGATGACGCTTTGAGTGGTGATGTTATCGGTAACACAATCTATGACCACTGTTCTGTCAGTTGGGGATTGGATGAAAACCTTTCGGCTTACCGTCATCTTTTTTTACCTGAAGGTGCAACGAAGAAACTGAAACTTCCTACTGTAAATATTACCATCCAGAACTGTATTTCCTCTGAAGGACTGGATACCTACAACCATGCATTCGGCAGTACAATTGGTGGTCACAACAGCATGTTTGCCCGCAATCTCTGGGCTTGTAATATTTCTCGTAATGCCTCTGTGGGCATGGACGGTGATTTTAATTTTGTCAATAATGTGATCTTCAACTGGTGGAATCGTTCGGTAGATGGCGGAGATAACAAAAGCCTTTACAACATCATCAACAACTACTACAAACCAGGCCCTATCACGATGAAAGAAGCTCCCGGCTGGAGAATTCTGAAGCCAGAGTCGGGTCGTAGCAAGGAAAATAAAGACCTTTATGGCAAAGCCTATGTAAACGGCAACATCATGGAGGGCTATCCTCAAATTACGAAAGACAACTGGAACGGTGGTGTACAAATCGAAAGTCTGCCGAATGCCGGTGAATTTAAAGACCAGATCAAGGTGGACAAACCTTTTCCATTCGGTCCGATTGCTAAAATCATGTCGGCTAAAGAGGCCTTCGAATTTGTTATGAATAACGTGGGAGCGACTTTCCCTAAACGTGATAAGGTGGATGAACGCATCGTTCGACAGGTACGCACCGGGAAAATCGAATATGTAGAAGGTGATTATCCTGATGTTGCAAAGAAATATGTGAAACGTCGCCTTCCGGCTGATTCTTATAAAAAAGGCATCATCACCACTCCAAATCAGGTAGGTGGGTATCCTGAATACAAAGGAACTCCGATCGTTGACACTGACAATGATGGTATGCCGGATGCCTGGGAAATAAAATACGGATTGAATCCGAAAGACCCATCTGATGCCATCAAGGATTGCAACGGTGATGGTTATACCAATATCGAGAAATACATCAACGGCATTGACCCGAAGAAAAAAGTAAACTGGAAGGAGCTGAAAAACAACCACGATACGTTGGCCGGTCGCAAAAGTTTATTGTAAATAAAAATCCAAATAACAGATTATAACTGATGAAAAGAATTTCAATTTTGATGATAGCAGTGTTGATGTCTGTCGCAATGTTTGCACAGCAGGCACAACCGGTTCAACAAACCCCGGCTGAAAAAGAGGCTGCATATACCAAGACTCTCACTGACCGCGCTCAGAAGATTGCGGATAAATTAGGTTTGAAAGATGGCGCACAGGGCGTTCGTGTACGTGACATTCTGGTGGAGCAATACCGTAATCTGAGCAAAATACACGATGGTCGTGATGCGCAGGTGAAAGCGCTGAAAGCGGACAAATCATTGGCTAAAGAGGTTGTTGATGCTAAAGTAAATTTCCTGGTGGCTGATGCCGATGCTCAGTTGTACACCTTGCACGGTGAGTTTCTGGGTAAATTGTACAGCGAGTTGACTCCCGACCAAATCGTAATGGTGAAGGATGCGATGACTTACAATAAAGTGAATGTGACCATGACTGCCTACAAGGAGATGATGCTCAAACTAACTGATGAGCAAAAGCGTTATCTGATGGCTTGTCTTTGTGCAGCCCGCGAACGCGCGATGGATGCCGAATCGGCAGCTAAGAAAGATTATTGGTTTGGTAAATACAAAGGCCGCATCAATAACTATCTGGCTAAACAGGGTTACGACATGAAAACCGAAGAAGCCGGTTGGATGAAACGTATTGAAGAGGCTAAGAAACAAAAAGCCGCTACAGAAAAGAAATAGAGTTACTTTGTGATAGAGTGTGTGTGGTGGAAATGCCGGTTCGTTGGGTAACCGATGAATCGGCTTCCCTTTTTTACAAATCTCTTTCAATCAATTTTGACCTTAAAAAATGAGACACTTACAAATCGTCCTTCTTTCAGCGTGTATTTTGGCATCCGGCTCTGTGATGCTGGCACAGAAATTGAAAAAAGAACCTCCCAAACCACCGGTGTATTCCGGTACCGACAATAAACTCGTCTATGTGTCAGATGCTCAGGGAAACCGTATTCCGGACTTTTCCTATTGCGGATACATGGCATCTGAGCAAACCATCCCAACTGTTCCAGTAAAAGTCGTTGTACCCGTTAAAAGCGGAGATGCAACTCTTCGCATCCAATCTGCACTAGACTATGTTGCAGGATTGAAACCTGATAAATCAGGATTCCGCGGAGCTGTATTATTGGAAAAAGGAACATATGAAGTTTCCGGCAAACTACTCATCAAAGCTTCCGGCGTGGTATTGCGCGGTAGCGGCATGAGCGAAGGCGGAACTACCATTCTGGGTACCGGTCCCGAGCGCGACGCTTTGATCCGTATTTTAGGAAAAAACGATATTAAGAAATCAGCGTCAATGGCAATTACCGATAAATATGTTCCGGTAAATGCCACTGAACTGCATCTCAAAGCACCGACGGCATTAAAAGCGGGTGATAAAATATTCATTAACCGACCATTCACTGACGAATGGATTAAAACCCTGGGAACCGAACACTTCGGCGGTGGAATTACTGCGTTGGGGTGGAAACCGGGAGACCGCGATATTCAGTGGGATAGAACGATTGTTGCTGTAAATGGCGATAAAATCATCCTTGACGCTCCGTTGACAACTGCACTCGATGCACAATATGGCGGCGCAACCGTTACTCCTTACCAATGGAACGGCCGCATTAGTCATGTAGGTGTTGAAAATCTGAAACTGGAATCGACCTTTAATATTGAGAATCTCAAAGACGAAGACCACCGCTGGCAGGCCATTACGATGGATAATGTGCAGGACAGTTGGGTACGTCGTGTAATTTTCAAACACTTTGCCGGTTCAGCCGTTGCCGTTTGGGAAACTGCGAAACGCGTCACCATCGAAGACTGTAAATCTCTCCAGCCCATCTCCGAAATCGGAGGTCAGCGTCGCTATACTTTCCGCGTAACCGGTGAGCAGACACTCGTTCAGCGTTGCTATGCCGAGCAGGGTTATCACGATTTTTCGGTAGGATATACCGCTCCGGGCCCGAATGCCTTTGTACAATGTTATTCATCATTACCTTATAGTTTTAGTGGCGCTATTGACAGTTGGGCTTCCGGTGTCTTATTTGATATTGTGGATGTTGATGGTAATGCGTTACGCTTTGCCAACCGTGGACAAGATGGCAACGGAGCCGGCTGGAGCGCTGCTAATTCTATGTTTTGGCAATGCTGGGCGGCCCGTATCGACTGCTATCGTCCGCCAACAGCCAACAACTGGGCATTTGGTAGCTGGGCGCAGTTTGCTGGTGACGGCACCTGGTTTGACTCCAATAACCATATTAACCCGGTCAGTCTTTATTATGCACAGTTGAAAGACCGTCTGGGTAAAGATGTTTCAGCCCAGGCGCAGATTTTACCGCTGAACCGTGAAGCTACCAGCAGTCCGACTGTTTCTCAGGCTCAGGAGTGTGTGGCCAATTCGAATCAACCACCGTTGCAACTCATCGACTGGATTGATAAGGTCGTAGCAACCAACCCCATTTCGTTGGATACTAAAGGAGCTAAAACCATCGACCAGATTGGCGTGAAGCAACCCGCATCACTTCCGCTCTCACCTGCATTACAAATAGTAAATGGTTGGCTGATGCGCGGCGACAAGCCCGTTATCGGTGGCCGCACCGAATCACCCTGGTGGAATGGGGGATTGCAGGCGGCAGATATTGCCAAAGCAAAACCGAGCATCAACCGCTTTGTCCCCGGTCGCGTGGGCAAAGGCCTGACCGAAGACCTCGACGAAATGACCGATTCATTGGTGGCTTCTCGTACTAATATATTTGAACACAATTATCCATTGTGGTACGACCGTCGCCGTGACGACCACGAGCGCATCCGCCGCATGGATGGCGAAGTGTGGCCTCCGTTCTACGAACTGCCATTTGCCCGTACCGGAAAGGATTTGGCATGGGACGGTATGAGTAAATATGATTTGACCAAATACGATCAGTGGTACTGGTTGCGCATGAAACGTTTTGCCGATTTGGCTGACCGAAAGGGTCTGGTTTTGGTGAACCAACACTATTTCCAGCACAATATCATCGAGGCCGGAGCGCACTGGGTAGATTCTCCCTGGCGTACAGCAAACAACGTCAACCAGACCGGATTTCCCGAACCGCCACCATTTGCCGGCGATAAACGGATCTTCCAGGCGCACCTGTTTTACGATGTAAATCATCCGGTTCGCCGTGAATTGCATCGGGCTTACATTCGTCAATGTCTGAATAATTACAAAGACAATAACGGGGTGGTTCATATGGTGAGTGCCGAATACACCGGCCCGGCTCATTTTGTGAAATTCTGGCTGGAAGTCATTAACGAATGGGAGAAAGAGACCGGCAAGAAGATGATTGTGGCTCTGAGTACCACAAAAGATGTGCAGGATTCCATTCTTGCTGATCCCAAGTGTGCGGCAGTTGTTGATCTGATCGACATTCGCTATTGGTGGTACAAGGATAAAGGCGGTGTTTACGAGCCCAAAGGTGGTCAGAATCTGGCGCCACGCCAGCACATGCGTCTGGAAAAATATGGTAACAGTACCTTCCCTGAAGTATATCGTGCGGTGAAAGAGTATCGTGCTAAATTCCCCGGAAAAGCAGTTTCATATTCTGCAATCAGCTATCCGCAGGCAGCCTGGGGAGCCTTTATGG
Organism: Parabacteroides sp. FAFU027; assembly: GCF_022808675.1. Lineage (NCBI taxonomy): Bacteria > Pseudomonadati > Bacteroidota > Bacteroidia > Bacteroidales > Tannerellaceae > Parabacteroides > Parabacteroides sp. FAFU027. The sequence goes on along the minus strand of NZ_JAKZKV010000008.1, from coordinate 241,537 downwards.
CTGGAGGATCAATGGCTGCATTGCCTGAAGTTCCAGCGCAGTTTCTGGCTGATGCTGGTAAAATGAATATCGTATCATTACCCGGAAATCCGGAAAAGCAATATGCATTAGGTGAAGCCGCTACCGGATACATTGTGTATGCGGCTGCCGGAAAAACCATTTCGATAGACTTATCAGCAAGCAAAGGGAAATTTATTGTTCGCTGGATAAATCCGAATGATGGAAAGGTTGCTAAAGCGACTCAAACCGTTGTTGGCGGTTCAGTCGTAAATCTGACCGTACCAAATGAAGGTGATGTCGTGGCATGGATTTCGAGAAAGTAATTACCCGGAGTACGGGTCGCTTTGAGCGGCCTCTTCGCTTACACTAACGAGGTTGAACCCTGAAAGGGTTCAACATTCTATTTGTAGAAAACAAAAACAAAATAATATGATCAAGAAAGCCTTTTGGATAACAGTAGCAATACTATTTACTCATTTAGGATTCAGCAGTGCCGCTGAAACAGAATCTCCCGATGTATTGGGAAAACTGACCATTTCTTCGAACGGACGTTATTTCGTTCAGGCAAACGGCAAACCATTTTTCTACCTGGGCGATACCGGTTGGTTACTTTTTGCAAAACTGAATCGTGAAGAGGCGGAGAAATATCTGGAAGACCGTCGCAAGAAGGGTTTCAATGTTGTTCAGGTAATGGTATTGCACACTGTAGGCGCAAAGAATTTCTATGGAGATTCAGCATTGATCAATAAAAATGTAGCTAAACCGTTGGTGACAGCCGGTAATAACCCGAATGATCCTGCTCAATATGACTACTGGGATCACGTGGATTACATCGTTGATCTGGCAGCCCAAAAGCATATGTATGTGGGCATGGTTCCTGTTTGGGGAACACCTGTGAAATCGGGATTCGTGACTGCTGCACAAGCTAAAGCCTACAGTGAGTTTCTGGCCAAGAGATACAAAGACCGCAATAATGTAATTTGGTTAAATGGTGGTGACATTGCCGGAAGTGATTCTATCAACGTGTGGAATACCATTGGAAAAACTCTTCGTGCCAACGACCCGAACCACCTGATTACCTTCCACCCTCGTGGTAGAACGACCTCTTCGCGTTGGTTCCATAACGAATCGTGGTTGGATTTCAATATGTTCCAATCGGGCCACCGTCGCTATGACCAAGATGATTCCAAAACCAAACGTTACGGTGAAGACAACTGGCGTTACATGGTGGAAGATTTGGCAAAGAAACCAGCGAAGCCATCTTTCGATGGAGAACCTTCGTATGAAAATATCGTTCAGGGACTTCATGACTTTAAGCAACCGCGCTGGACGGCTGATGATGTCCGTCGTTATGCTTACTGGTCTGTATTTGCCGGTGGTTGCGGATTCACTTATGGAGAGAATTCCATCATGCAATTTTATCAGGAGGGAGACAAGGAGGCTGCTTTCGGAGCCAAGGAATTCTGGAAAAAGACAATTGATGCTCCGGGTTCATTACAAATGGTTCACCTGAAAGATTTAATGCTTTCTCGTCCTTATTTCGAACGTGTTCCTGACCAAAGCATCATTGCAAAACAACCGGGTGTAAAATACAACTACCAAGTGGCTACCCGCGGTAAAGATTATGCATTTGTCTATACTTACAATGGCAAACCGATGACTTTGAATCTCGGTATAATCGAAGGTGTTCAGGTAAAAGCCTCGTGGTTTAATCCGCGCACCGGTAAAATCTGGGAAATCGGAACATTTGCCAACAAAGGAATCAAACAGTTTAAAACCCCGGGCATACCGAAAAACGGCAATGACTGGGTGTTGATATTGGATTCTGTGAAATAAATGGAGACCTCCCCCGACCCCTCTGAAGGAGGGGAGATAGAGAGCGTCTCAAATTTGTACAAACTATCTTTTTTCCTGCTGACTCCCTCCCCATCGGGGAGGGTCGGGGTGGGGTCTCTTATATGAAGAAATACACATTAACCTTACTACTCTTTTTTCTGATTGGAATTTCCCTTTCAGCTAAAAAGGTTTACCTCTTCACCTCATTCAATGAGCCGGCAACCGAGGGATTACGCCTGCTGTACAGCTATGATGGCTACAAATGGACGGATTTAGGTAAAATCTTCCTGAAACCGGAAGTGGGGGAAAAGAAAATCATGCGTGACCCTTCTATGGTGCAGGGGCCGGATGGTACTTTTCATCTGGTGTGGACATGCGGCTGGAAAGGTGACCGCACATTCGGATATGCCAGTTCTAAGGATTTGATTCACTGGTCGGCACAGCGGGAAATTCCCGTAATGATGCATGAGCCTCAAGCTGTCAACGTGTGGGCACCGGAGATTTTTTTTGATAATGAGAAGAAAGAGTATATCATTGTGTGGGCTACGACCATCCTGTTCCGTTTTGCCAAAGGGCAGGAGGAGGAAAACAACAACCATCGCCTCTATTATACCAGAACCAAGGATTTTAAGACTTTTACACCGGCTTCCTTATTCTATGACCCCGGCTTTAGTGTCATTGATGCGATGATAGTTAAGCGGGGAAAGGGCGATTATGTACAGGTCGTAAAAGACAATACCCGTCCCAACCGGAACATATTTGTCTGCTTTGGAAAAACGCCGCTTGGCCCGTGGACGAATCCTTCACCACGTCTGACCGGCTTCCTGACAGAAGGTCCTAACTGTGCTAAAGTAGGTAAGGATTACCTGATCTATTTTGATGACTATAAGAATAAGCGATACGGTGCCATCCGTACCCGTGACTTCAAAACTTTTACCGATATCAATGACAATATATCCGTTCCGGAAGGTCATAAACATGGGACAATATTGAAGGTGGATGAGAAGGTGCTTAAGGGATTGAAGAATTGAGGGTCCCGATAACTATCGGGAGAGGATTTGAATTAAATAAAAACGAATGAAAAAGCTAATCATATTATCAGCATTGTCACTGTCGCTGGGAATTTTGTCAGCACAGGAGTCGGTGCATTACAGCGGCAAGACGTTGTCAAATGTCGATTATCACCACGGGCAGCTTTGTCCTGCAATGGGTGTACATAATATCCAGACCATGCGGGCTAACCGCGAGCATCCGGATAAATCTAACGGCAATGGTTGGACCTACAATCACCAACCGATGCTTGCCTATTGGAATAACAAGTTTTATCTCGAATACATCAGCAATCCTGTAGGAGAGCATATTCCTCCCTGCCAGACCATGTTGCAAACATCCCCCGACGGCCACAACTGGAGTGCTCCAGAAGCTGTTTTCCCAAAATATAAACTTCCCGATGGCCTGAAAAAGCCAGGTGAGGAAGGTGAAACTAAAGACATGTACGGGGTGATGCACCAGCGCATGGGATTTTATGTTTCCAAAAGCAACCGCTTGTTTGCGTTAGGATTTTATTCCTTTGTGTTGAATGCGAAAGACGATCCCAATGATGGTAATGGCCTTGGACGTGTTATTCGTGAGATAAAGAAAGACGGTTCATTCGGACCGATTTATTTTATCCATTATAATCCGAATTTCAACGAGAAGAATACCTCTTATCCGTATTTCACTAAAAGCAAAGACAAAGGTTTTGTAGCTGCCTGCAACGAGCTGCTGGGCAATAAGCTGATGGTGCAGCAATGGGTAGAGGAGAGTGACCGGAATGATCCGCTTATTTCGGTGAAGAAACCGTATAAAGCTTTCTGCTTTTACCATTTGCCTGATAACAGAGTTGTGGGTTTGTGGAAACATGGATTGACCATGATAATCGACGATGTTAATAAACCCTGGCCTCAGGATGCTCGTCGTGCTCCCGGGGTTGTGACCAGCAATGCAAAAATTTGGGGACAACGTACCTCCGATGGCAAATACGCTACCGTTTACAACCCTTCGGAATACCGCTGGCCATTGGCTGTTTCGGTCAGTCAGGATGGATTGGATTACACAAACCTGTTGCTGGTGCATGGTGAAATCACACCCATGCGTTACGGCGGTAACTACAAATCGTACGGACCGCAATACACTCGTGGGATTGTAGAGGGTAATGGTACTCCTCCCGACGGAAACATGTGGGTAACTTATAGCGTAAATAAGGAAGATATCTGGGTCTCATCGATTCCCGTACCTGTTACAGACTCCGAATTGCAGCCGGTTAATGATAACTTCGCCCAAATGCCAGCCGGTCATGAGCTGGATAAATGGAACATTTACAGCCCGGTAATGGCTCCGGTTAAGATCGAGCAGACCGATAAGTTTGGCAAATGTCTTGCCCTGAAAGACTGGGATAAATTTGATTTTGCGAAAGCTGAACGTATTTTCCCTGAAGCCAAACAGATGTCGGCTGAATTTAGTGTTGTGCCAATGCAAAACGATAAAGGCACGTTGCAGATTGAGTTTCTGGAGGAAAAAGGAACAGCTCCTATCCGCATTACTTTTGATGCCGATGGTGCAATCACCACTAAAACCGGTTCCAGATATTCTACTGTGATGAAATATGTGCCGGGTGAAACTTACAATGTCAAAGTCAAACTGGATGTGACGACTCGCAGTTATACCATTGATGTGAATGGCAAAGGCGGTACACGAATATTCTTCGCTCCTGTTGCTTCGGTAAAACGCATTCAGTTCCGCACCGGAGATATTCGTCGTTTCCCTACACCCGATACCCCGGCTGACCAGACTTACGATGTGCCGAATGCCGGAGATTCAGACCCGATGTCGGTTTATTACATCAAGGGATTGAAGACAGAAAAGAATTAATCCAATGAGGATTTCACCTAATGCAAAAATCGATAAAAATTACGTTCAGGCCAAATATACTTTTGGCCTGAACTGTTTTAAATATAGAGCTTTTACATTCTGAAAAGAGCATAAATGTCATACAATTATGAAACCAGGAATTCTTTCTTATTTCGTTCTGTTTGTTGCCATTTTTTTCTCCAATAACGGGGAGCTAAAGGCACAGCAACTCGCTTTTCCCGGTGCCGAAGGTTACGGGAAATATGCTTCAGGCGGTCGTGGCGGCCGTGTAGTGGAGGTAACCACGCTGAAAGACCTCGATGCGCAGGGGAAAATCATTCCCGGAAGTTTTCGTGCCGCGTTGAAAACCGAAGGCACGGACCCGATTACCATTGTTTTCAAGGTGTCGGGTGTAATCAGTCTCTCCACCAGTGAAATCCGTTCCAACCGTCCCAATATGACCATTGCCGGACAGACCGCTCCGGGCGACGGCATCTGTATCCGTGGAGGAACCATCAATCTTTCGGGAAGCAAGAATGTAATCGTGCGCTATATGCGTTTCCGCCCCGGCGATGAGAAGAACGCTGAGGTTTCGGCATTGCGTTTTGAGAATAGTGAGAACTTTATTGTCGATCACTGCTCAATGAGCTGGGCGATTGAGGAAACCACACACTTCTCAAGCAGTAAGTTTCTTTCAGTGCAATGGTGCATAATCAGCGAATCGCTCTACAGCTCCATTCATAAAAAAGGAGCTCGTGGATATGCCGCACAATGGGGTGGACAATACGCTTCGTACCACCACAACCTGTTGGCTCACCACCATAGCCGTATGCCCCGAATCAACGGTTCGAACAAGAATGACATCGAAGCATTGGTGGATTATCGCAACAACGTGAACTACAACTGGGGCGTGCAAGGAGCATTTTATGGTGGTGAATGGGAATCTCAGAGCGACGAATGTAAAGGATTCACCCATACCAATATTGTGAATAACTATTTCAAGCCTGGTCCGGCTACAGCTGATTCATTATATTTTATTGAACCATATTTAAATAGAAAAGGCCGTAAACTGTGCGGTTATGGAAAATGGTTTCTTAAGGGCAATGTGATGGATGGAAATCGTGACCTGACGGCTGATAACTGGAAAGGGGTTGAAATATCGAAAGTGGGTTCTGTTGCCAATATCCAATCGACAACTGAATTTGACTCAAACGAAGTGGGTACAGAGACTGCGGGCAAGGCTTTCCAGTCGGTATTGGCCTATGCAGGCGCTACCAAGCCGCGTCGCGATAAGATCGATACCCGCGTGATCGGCGAGGTGAAAGGTACGTTGCCAATTGTTCGTTCTACATACGAGCATAATGGAGTAAAGACCCCGGTGCTGGGAACGGCTTGTGGATTGATAGACTCGCAAAATAACCTTCGCCCTAAGAATGCACCTGCTGCCTGGAATGCGTGGGATGCCAATTATACCTCGGTAGATGATCCCTCCAAAGCACTAAGGGACAGTGATCGCGATGGAATTCCCGATGTTTGGGAAAAGCAAAACAGGTTAAATCCTAATGACCCGAAAGATGGCAGCAAGAAGGGAAAAGACGGATATACCAATTTAGAAAAGTACCTCAATTCTCTTGCTGATGCTCCTTATCAGGTAGTAGGAAAAGGGTATAAAACCATTCGTCTGAATAATAAGTCAAACAAAAATAATGTTGCTGAGTTTTGATGACGCAGATTATTTCTCTGTAAACTGATCATTTATCCCAATAGTAAGAATAGCCAAATGAAGTCTGTAAAAGGATTTCATTTGGCTATTCTTGTTTTCTCTCAATGGTCTGGTTCTTTGAAATGTTGATGCGCTTAGTTTCCTTCAAATGGGACAAAACGCTGCTTAACCAACCGTCCAATGTTTTTATCGAAAGCCTCTCTATAAGCGAGACTTTCGAGCGTTGTCTTCGAGCTAATTTGGCGCATTCTTCTTTGTTTTGGGTTGTGGTAATCGTTTCATTACCATTGCGATACAACTTGTGTGGGCTTTTCTGGGCCGTTATAATCAACAAAAAATGGATACTCTTTCTGTTCTTGAAAGAGCATCCATTTTTCGTTTTATTGTCAGGGTGTCTGACAATATAAGAGAGATATCTTATTTGCTTCAAAAAAAACAACCGGACAAATAAATCTGTCCGGTTGTAATGTTATTCAGAATAAAATTTATTATTCAGCTAATGGGTCAAAAGTACCATTAATATTGCCATGCAGTACATCTGCCCATCCAATGGTTTGCAACAAAGTGACGTTGTTCGTTTGTGCACCACTTGTCAGACCAATGAAGTAATACTGAGGTTTGAAGGAAACAACCTTTCCAGCTTCATCTCCCTGACGCGTTTTACGCATCAGATAAGTAGTATAAAAGGTTACCAAAGCATTCGTTTGAGTGCTTAGATCAGTCTTCAAATCCATGGCCGCCGGACGGTTGGTTTTAATAGGATCTTTTCCTTGTGCCTCTTCTGCTGTAGCTTTAGCAGTAATTTCAATATTGTCTCTTCGCTTACCGTTCAAAGGCTCTACGCCCAAATAGGTACATGTATTACCTCCAAATCCTGTCAATGTCCAGGATGTTGGCACACCTGCTATTTGATTGAAAGCGGCTCCGCCATCCCATAGTAACCAACGACGCATATCATCAAAGCGTTTACCTTCATATGCCAATTCTATTTGACGTTCATATAGGATTGCTCCAAATAATTTTCCTCTATCAGAAGCCAAGTCTGAGCTCAAACCATATAGTCCATCAGTACCAGCGGGAAGGCTGGCGCGTTTACGGATGTCTTTTAATGCCTGAATAGCCTCGTCTGGATGTCCGGCTCCACAGGCAGCTTCAGCAAAGTTGAGTAATACCTCAGCATAGCGGATTTCCATCCACGGCATTGCTCCTTCACCAAACGGACCTTGTTTGTTTTCTAGGCTCCATCTGTATAGCAAAGTAGGGATTGGTGTGGTCATGTCGAAATCGTCTGAACGTTTACGAATATAAACACCTTTATAATTCAGGCCTAGACCATCTGCACCGTAACCACTCTGAGTTATGTCGGCTTGTTTGGTAGAGTTCGCATACCAGGAGTAGTTCCACAACATGTAGTTAGCTCCGGAGTATGGATAATCAACTCCTAATGAAGTAGGATCGCTGGCTGCATCAAACCTCCAGGATACACCCGGAAATCCGAAAGTTCTATAGAAACGAGGGTCACGATTCGCAAAAAACGTCAATGGGTTGTAAGTTCCTACTTCTGTCGGTTTTTTACCATCGGCCATTGGAAATAAATCCACCATCATCGATGTGGGACTCATTCCGCCACCATTCTTATTAGTATTGGCTGGGCGTATAGTCTGTTCCCAGTGATTATTCCTATAGATTTCATTGGCTGCATTGTCATCATGAACTTTATTATAAAGCGTTACAAATACAGCTTCATTGCTGTTAAAATCAGAAAATATTTTTGCCCAACCGGCGCCGTTAATTCCCGGAGCGTCTTTATAGGCCAGACCAAATCCTCCTGCAGTCAGCGCGTCAATTGCTTTTTTGTTTGCATCGTAGGCAGCTTGCCAACGATCGGCATTGTCGGCACGATTAAATAATGGACTAGCATAAAGCAATCTGGCGCGACCTGCAAGGGCTAAGGCTGCTCCTTTGGTAACGCGACCAAAATTTGCATCGTCCCAGCGTGCTGGCAACATGCTTGCGGCTGTATCCAAACCCTGACAAATGAAATCGATACATTGTTTGGTGGTTGAACGCGGCACTTCCAGAGCTTGAGCCTGACTCACATCAGTTACCTGTACATGGTCAACAATAGGTACACCACCATAGGTCTTTACCAACAAATAATATTGCCAAGCACGGAAGAAATATACCTGACCAAGTAATGTTTTTTTCTGAGTGTCAGTCAATGTACTACCTGAAACACCCTCTAATACATCGTTACAATTACGGATTTCCCCCCAGGGGCCGGCATTGGTAGCTTTATTAACGTGGAACCAATCGTTCAGTCCGCTTGATGTACTTAAGATAACATCAGGACTTACAAAATTTGAAAGTCCGCTAAATTCTTCGGTTGACTGAGATTGAATATCCGCTTTACCCGAGCTGGTACTTCTGTATGATAAACCATTATTGACATCAGGGAGTAATCTCAGATATATATCCTGAACTCTCAATGATGCCCCTGCATAATCATTGTAAATATCAGGAGTAAGATTGGAATAGTTCTTCTTATCCTTCAAGAAGTCGTCGCTACATCCCATCCAAAGGAAAATGCTTAATAAGCAAGCGACGTGAAAAATCGATTTATATAGCTTTGTCATTATTTTGTCTTTTTAGAGTGTAACATTGATACCCAGAGTAATTTTCCGTAATGTAGGATACTTGCTATAACTTGACATCGGACTCATAAAATGATCCGGATAAGGGTTATAGAAACTGATCATATTCTGACCGGTCACATTTAATCGACAGCTTTCAACACCCACTTTGTTTAACCATGTTTTCGGCAGTGAATACGCTAGAGTAATGTTACGCAGGGTAACATCGGTATTACTGATTTTCCAGAAAGTAGAAGCAACACTATTAACATCCGAGAAACGTAAGTTTGGATATCTTGCATCGAGGTTCTGTGGAGAAACCACTCTACCCTGGTTATCGAGTACATCCTTATAAACATACATATTGCCAGCCCAGAATGAAGGTAAATTGGTATATTGCATTACATTATAGCCAGATGCGGTCGAAATAATACTTGAAGTACTAATTGCCTGTGTCGGCATCAATCCATAGCTTCCCCAGCTGGCACCTAATTGAGCGCTGAATGACAGCTTCTTCCATTCACCCCCCATATTTATTGTAAAGCCAAAAGGATTAGAAGAGAATTTTGATATCTGTACTACATCTTTTTCATCAATTACGTTTCCGGCAGGATCATTCGGGTCATTTGCCGCGTAATATGTACCGTCAGCTTTCTGTGAGCCTCTGACATTATTGTAAATCATCATACCCGGATGAACATCAGCCTGAGTTTTTCCCATGTAGGTGACAATTTTATTGGCCGCAAAATACTCTGCAATCTCCTGATAGCTCCGGAACATGCCAATTGACTGATACCCCCACACTCCGCGGTCAGCACGTTGATTTGGCATTAAATCGGTAAATGTGCGAGTCGCCTCACTAACCCAAGGGGCCTTAATAATCTTATTATCTGTATAACCGGTATTCAGCTTAACGTAATATTTGAAATCTTTTCCGATCTTATCTCTCCAGCCTAACGAAATTTCAATTCCATAATTTTCAATAGTACCGTAATTTGAAGGCGAAGCTATAGCTCCAACTGTACTTGGGAAACCCGCAGTGTTGGTAATAGCCATAAATACATTCTTTGTAAGATCAGAATAACCATCCAAATTGACTGTTAAACGATTGTTCAGGAAAGCCAGATCCAGTCCCAAGTTTTTCTTGTAACACTGATCCCATTGTGAATTGCGATTGGGTACTGCAGAGGGTAATTGAAAGTGTGGTCCGGCATACGCATTAGGGTCTGTTCCGAAAATAGGTCCCTTAACAGTTTCAGATCCGTAGAATTGCGCCCATTGCCAGGCTCCGATATTGTCACGTCCCAATAGACCGAATGACCCTCGAATTTTCATATAATCTACGAACGTCACATTTTTCTTGAAAAATGGTTCTTCAGAAATAATCCAGCCGGCAGACAAGGAAGGGAACACTCCCCAATAATTTTCCGGAGCAAACTTGGTACTTGCATCCGAACGAATTAAAAATTCTGCCAGATATTTATTGGCATACGAGTAATTGAAGCGGCCAATGTACGATAATACTCCACCTTCAGAACGGGAGAAAGATGTTGTTTGATTTCCACCTGCTCCATTCGACTGATAATTGGTAAATGAATATGGTCCTGTAACATTACCCCACACATATTCTGATTCATTTTCGGCTTTTTCAATGGTAAACAATCCGCTTACGTCATGTTTGCCGAATGTACGTGAATAGTTGACAATAAAGTTCAATTGATAATTATCGCTACGACTCATGTTTCTTCTCAGATAGTTTCCATTTGAAACAGGTATAGTTGTCATGCCGGTTAAATTCATAGCATGCTCTTCTGTATCTGTGTACAGGTGAGAACCACTACCACCGCGAGCCCCGTCAGCAAATTTATAGAGCGAATAATCAGAACCAAATTCGTTGTCTTCTGTTGTGCTGATATTCTTAGAATATGTAGCTTGCAATTTCAATCCTTTCAATATATTGCTCCATCCAAAATCATAATCCAACGAAGCATTAATGACGTTGTTATGAGGCTTGTTGGTAACGAAATTGCCGATATTTTCGACAACATTGTAGTTGTATTCCTGCGTTTGTTCAATGGCACCGTTTGTAACACCATAAGCAGCAATTGGCAGGCCATTTACATATTCAGGAATGTAACGGGGACGTGTCAATAATGTAGCATAGTCTTTATCTGCATTAGACCCCCCAACTTTAACGTTTGCTTTTGTTGTACTGCCATAGTCTCCTGATACTCGCAAAGAAGATTTTGTCCACTTATTGATTTTAGCTTCTACTCCGACATTGTAATTCCAGCGGTTGTAATCAATTCTACCCAAGTTTCCATCTTGTGTAACATACGATATACCTCCAAAATAAGTAGCATTATCTGTACCTCCACTTACATTGATACTATGCTTTTGTGACATCGCAGAACTCCAGTATTTATCAACCAAATCATAGTTAAGCGATTTCATTGCATTCAATTCGTCTGCCTGGAATAAATCATTTTTCTTATCATAAGGACTTGTCGGGTCAGCAGCGCGTATACCATTCCATATCAAACCAAAATTATAAGAATCCAGCATTTTGGAACGATAAACTTCGTCAGCATAACCAAATTGTCCGCTGTAAGAGATTTTTGGTTTACCTACTTCTCCTTTTTTAGTCTTCACCAAAACAACTCCTTGCGCAGAACGGGCACCATAAATGGCTGCAGCAGCATCTTTCAGTACCGATATACTTTCAACCATATTCACATCCAGGTTGTCAAATGCCTGCTGGCCTGCTGTTGGATCATATATAAAGCCATCAATGACGTACAATGGAACCAGGAGACCGGTACTGGAGGAGGGGGCAGCTACACTTAAATTACCGTTCCGGATTACAAGTGATGTTGGAGCACCAGGCCGACTTCCGCTTTCGCTTACACTGACACCATTGATCTGGCCTTGCAAAGTAGATGAAAGGTTGGTAGCCGCAAGGTCGCGAATTTCAGAAGTGGCTACCGAAGCAACCGCACCCGTCAAATGCGCTTTCTTTTGGGTACCATAGCCTACTACGACTACTTCGTCCAGCTTCATTTGATCTTCCTTCAAGACAATGCGCGTATTTTTTAAGGCTGAGACTGTCTGAGTTAAATATCCCACATAAGTTACAGTCAGTTTGCTATTAGCCGGAACCTTAAGAGTAAATTTTCCGTCAATATCTGTAACCGTTCCTGTGGTAGTACCACTTACCCTAACGGTAGCTCCGATAATGGGTTTTTGATCTTCACCCACCACGATTCCATTAATCGCAGAGACTTGCTGAGCCTGAGCCGGCAATGCAAATGCCTGGATGAGGGTAAGTATCAGACCAAGAATTATATATTTCTTCATCTTGCTATTTTTTTATTGTTTATATTCTTTATGTATTAATTAGAAGGTAACCAACGTGGGTCTCCGGAGCCTTTTGCAATCTGAGTAGCTCCCTCCATTTTAAACACTCCGTTACCCTGATAAGTCAATTGAGGATCGGAATCAATATAATCACCACTGGTATCACAACTTGTAGTACCCTGCACTTCTCCTATTGGGAAAGCACCATTGTACCAATAGGAGTTTCCACCTCCTGTAAAAGTTGCGTTGGTATTTCCCCTACGAAAACGTCTTACAAAGCCGTTACTACCCGAAGTGGCAGCATTCTCTGCTGAGTTGACTATAACACATTTCTGTATGGTGATTTTATCACCAACTTGCCCCATAGCTCCATTTGAGTTAAAGGATTGGGCTCCTTCAGAACAGTGGTAGAATGTAGAGTGGGTTATAGTAACACTTCCATTTGCCCAGGTTTCAGTCAATGGTTTTACGCTACCAGCATTTCCTGATGATATCTGGCAAATGCGATTGCTGCTATTAGCAACTACTTCGTTGTAGAAAGTACTGTTGGTTATCGTCATATCCTTTACCATACCAGCTCCGAAACGAATTGTTGCAAAACCGAAGGAATTGGTGTTTTGTCCGATAATGCAATCTTTGATAAGGAATGAGCCTATGCCATATTTCTTGCTATTGTCGTAGAAAAGGTAATATTTCAGACCTGTAATCTTGCAAGACTGGATTGCGATAGGAGCAGTAGTTGGAACTACTGTGTATCCTGTAGAAGTCAATGTGATTGCAGGATTTGGTGTTGCACTCATCAGAATTATTGAACTGGTGTTGGCTCCAGCAAAACCGGAATAGTCAATATCCATAAATTTCATTTTGAATCCAACTCCATTATTGACGAATGAACCATTGGTCATAGCAATTTTTGCATGATTGACTTTATCCCCACGGATAGTTACCTGTGATCCGATCGCAATATCACCGCTCATAGTGTAATTTCCATTGGGTTCAAGTTGATAACACAATTCTGTTGTACTGGCAGGGATAGGATTTGCAGTAAAATAATCTGTTAAATTGGTTCCGCTTGGAATCGTAGCTGTAATAGCTAACAGGTTATCGTACAGCTTTTCAGTTGCAGTGGTTGCCTCCGTGTTGTTGTACTTAGCATTTCCCAAAGTTTTAATAACAACTTTATAACGTGTATCTTCCTGCATTGGGCGCTCAACGCTAGTTCCATCTACCACTTCATTTTCAGTGCCGACTAATACCGGTTTGGTAGGATCGTCAACAATGTAAAGAGAAAACTGATATCCTCCGGCTCCATATACTACCGGCCATTTAAATGTTAGTTTAGAACCGTCAGCACTGGGAGTTACTGTGATTTGATCCGCCGCCGGAGACTCTAATTGCGCATTTTGCACACTTGGAGCCCATGTCAAGTTATCCTTGAATCCATCTATACACGATGTAATAGATAAGGCGACTGCGATACAAACCAGACTTAATAATGTTCTGAATTTGCTTCTCATCTTCATAGGTTAAGTTTGAATTTTAATAAATTGTTTGTTGATTTGGTTTACTTATTGGGTTTTTGATATAATAGCCTCTGTTTTTATTTGAGTCTTTGAAAGGCTGTGCTTTTATCGATATTAGACATCTTTATTAAGGCGTGTTTTCAAGACTCAGTTTTCTTATAGCATGATATGAGATCTGTGTTTTAGATTTCATCACCTGCTATAGAGTCAGTGGTGAAGGGGTTGTATGTTACATGGTACTACTGATGCTTAATTCTTAGTTGTGCATTTTGAAGCATTGTAAATATTTACGTGCACAAATGTATAATGGAATAGCAGCAAGCAGGTACACGAATTGTTGAATTACCATAGTAAATTGTTGTATAGGCTTTGATGTTAGATAGTTAAAGAGGGGTTCTTGGCATCTCAATGCCTTTGCAGAACGGCGTTGCAGAGTGTGAGGTAATGGCTGGTTATTGTATTTTTCAGTCATCGTTATAAACGTTTTAGCTCTGCAATATGTTTAGAATGTCTGTTGGAAACGTGCAGTTGAGCTCCATTTTTAACACAGCTGCCAGGTAGAGACGGTGCCGGCAAATCGCTACTGTTTTTTATTAATTCGTGTACTTTAATACTTCTATTCAAGGGTAATTTTGAACTTCTAAATTTTGAGTTCAGATCTCGTCCGATTTCTGTAAATAATTATTGAAAAACACAGTCATGCTTTCATTACGAAAAATAACTCTGTCATTATATGCTTTGTTGTGGGTTGCCACTGTCTCTGCGATTGAGGTAACACGAACTACCTGCGAATTAATCACAAACCCGGTAGGAATTACTGCTAAAGGTCCGCGTCTGGGCTGGCAATTACATTCCTCTGTCAATAAAGATAAACAGACTGCTTACCAGATCATTCTGTCGATGGATAACAAATCTATTGAGCGGGGAGTCGGTCGTGTCTGGAATTCAGGTGTGGTAAAGTCGGACAAAAGCCAGTTTGTAGAATATGCAGGTCCTGAGCTTAAGGAAGGCCAGCGTTACCTGTGGCGCGTAAAAGTATGGGATGCAAATAAGAAAGCATCAGCGTGGAGTGAGGTGTCATCATTCGAGACCGCACCTCCAATGGCTACAGCCGCGTTGTGGATCTCTGCTATTTCACGCAAGAAAGCCAAGCTGCCGGAGGGCCGCAACTTCCACCAGCCGTCGATGAAGAAAAAGGAAATTGCGGATCTGTGGGGGCCGGTGGACTCATTGGCCAAACGCAGCATCTTGTTGCGCCATCCTATCGCTATAATGAAGAAAGTGAAAAGTGCGCAGGCTATTATCTGCGGACTGGGACAATACGAGCTTACCCTCAATGGTGAGAAGATTGGTCAGAGCCAGTTTGCTCCGGCATGGAGTGATTACGATAAGACCGTATATTACAATATTTACGATGTAAAGAAAAACCTGACTCAGGGCGAAAATGTCGTCGGCGTGATGCTGGGTAATGGCATGTACAATGTCACCGGTGACCGTTACCGTAAGTTCTGGGTAAGCTTTGGGACTCCGAAACTTTACTTCATCATGCGTCTGAAATACGATGACGGTACTACCGAGCAGATCGTCTCTGATAAAAGCTGGAAATATGCCTTGAGTCCCGTGACCTTCAACTGTATATTCGGTGGTGAAGATTACGATGCAAATCAAGAACAGCCCGGTTGGGATAAGCCCGGATTTGACGACTCAGCCTGGAAAAAGGTGGTGCATGTGGAAAATCCGAAAGGAGAGATGATGCCGCAGTTGACCGCACCAGTGAAAATTATGCAAACATTCGGGGTGAAAGAGGTGAAAAAAATAGGTACAGATCCGGTAATTCTTGATATGGGGCAAAACCTGTCCGGATTTCCTACTATTAAGGTACAAGGCAAAAAAGGCCAGACCTTGCGCTTATGGGTGGGAGAGTCCATCAAGGACAGCGCCGTGAATCAGAAACGCACCGGCAAACCCTATTATTTCCAATATACGCTGAAAGGAAACGGGGTAGAGGAGTGGACACCGCGTTTCTCCTACTACGGTTATCAATATATACAACTCTACGGTGCTGATTATCTGGAGAATGCGCCCGGCAGTGATAAGCCTGTCTTACTGGATGTGAAATCAAACTTTGTCTATAACTCAACTGCCGAAACAGGTACGTTTGAGTGCTCCAACGATATTTACAATAAAACGCATTGGTTGATCAACAATGCTATTAAAAGTAATTTTCAATCCATTTTTACCGACTGTCCCCACCGGGAGAAGCTCGGTTGGCTGGAGCAAAACCACCTGAATGGACCTGGTCTGATGTTTAATTACGACCAGACACAGATGTTTGCCAAAGTGATCCGTGATATGCAGGATGCCCAGTTGCTGGATGGCTTGGTTCCGACGACTGCACCCGAATATACCGATTTTGAATTTATTCGTGACTTTAAGGATTCGCCGGAATGGGGAGCAACCTCGGCTATTCTGCCCTGGATGTATTATGAATATTACGGTGATGCTTCGCAAATAGAGAAAGCTTATCCGATGATGACCCGCTACATGGCTTATCTCGATAGCAAAGCGAAAGGCGATACATTGGCTTTTGGTCTGGGCGATTGGTATGATTATGGTCCAAAACCTGCCGGGTATTCGCAAAATAGCCCGATCGCACTCTCTGCTACTGCATTTTATTACTATTATGCTGATCTGGTGGCCAAATCTGCTAGAATGCTGGGTTTAAAAAAAGAGGCAAAACAATACGAGAAAAGAGCCGAAGCAATCCGCCGGGCCTTTAATGCTAAATTTTTCAATCCCAAAACCAAACAATACGGTACAGGAAGCCAGTATTCCAATGCCATGCCGATATTCCTCAATATTGTTGAGCCTAAATACCGTCAGTCGGTGCTGGATAATCTGGTGACCGACATCAAAGCGCACGGTGATCGCTTGACTACCGGTGATATCGGTAACCGTTTCCTTTTCCGTGTGTTAGCTGATAATGGGCTGAATGAGCTGATGTACAAAATGACGAATCACAACGATGCTCCGGGGTATGGCTTTCAGTTAAAGTACGGCCTCACCACCTTGACCGAGCAGTGGGATCCATCGAAAGGCAACTCGTGGAACCACTTTATGATGGGGCAGATCGAGGAGTGGTTTTACCGTTCGGTAGCAGGCATTCAGCCGGATATGAAGCAGCCGGGATTCAAACATACGATCATTGCTCCGCAACCCGTTGGTGATCTGACTTACGCAAAGGCTTCATACGCATCAGTTTATGGGCCGATAAAAGTAGATTGGAAAAAGGGAAACGGACAATTCAGATTGAAAGTCTCTGTACCTGCTAATACTACTGCTACCGTGATTCTACCTTCTTCTAAGGTGACGGTCAGTCAGGGCGAAGGTGTTTCATTGAAAAAGAATAAAGCCGAAATAGGCTCGGGTGATTACGAATTCGTTTGTGAATGATTAATGAACGCTAAGTCGCAAAGACGCGAAGGGATTATTTAAAGAGCCTTTGCGTCTTAGCACCTTTGCGTTTAATTGAATAAACTATGAAAAAGACCACTTTTTTACTTCTATCGCTATTCCTGATTTTGGCTGCCCAGGCGCAGCGGCCCTTCTCTACCGCTGGTTTTTTCGAATGGAAGAATCAGGGCCGGGAGGTTTTTGACTTCAATATCGGTTGGCGTTTTCATAAAGGCGATGTTGACGGAGCTGAAACTGTTGCATTCGATGATTCAAAATGGGATGTGGTAGCCACACCGCATACCGTGGAGTTGGAGCCGTCGGAAGCCAGTGGCGGTCGCAATTATCAGGGCATTGCCTGGTACCGTAAGCACTTTACGGTCAATAAGGATCTGGCAGGGAAAAAAGTCTATCTGCACTTTGAGGCTGTGATGGGGAAATCTAAAGTTTACCTGAATGGCAAATTGGTGAAAGAGCATTTCGGCGGTTATTTGCCATTTAATATTAACCTGACTGATCTTGGCGTAAAGCCGGGTGAGAAGGTTTTGGTAGCTGTGATTACGGACAACAGCGATGATAAAACCTATGCTCCGGGCAAGAAGCAATCACAGCTTGACTTTACCTATCACGGGGGAATGTACCGTGACGTGTGGATGGTGGCAGTCTCTCCGGTTCATATTTCTGATGCCAATGAGGCCAGTAAAGTAGCCGGTGGCGGAGTATTTATTCATTCAGATAATATCAGTGAAAAGCATGCCGATGTCTTTGCTCAGACAGAGATTATCAACGAATCGGCTAAGGCTGTCAATCTCAAACTGGAAACTACACTTTGTGATGATAAAGGCAATCCGCTGAAGACATTAGTGACCGCAGTGAAACTTTTACCCGGTCAGGCTCAATCTGTAAAACAGCAATATTCGGTAAAGAATCCGAAGCTTTGGACGCCGGATTCTCCTTATTTATATCAGGTGAAAAGTCGCGTATTGTCAGGTAATCAGTCTCTTGATGGGGTGATGAGCCGCATTGGTATTCGTTCTATCGAGTTTCGGGGGAAAGAAGGCTTTTACCTGAATGGAAAACCCTATATCCAACTGCTCGGAACCAATCGTCACCAGGATTTTGCTTATGTGGGAAATGCTGTGCCTAATAATATGCACTGGCGCGATGTGAAAAAGCTTCGCGATGCCGGTTGCCGCATTATCCGTTCGGCGCACTATCCGCAGGATCCTTCATTTCTTGATGCGTGTGATGAATTGGGAATGTTCCTGACTGTGGCTACTCCCGGCTGGCAATATTGGAACAAGAAAGATAGCATTTTTGAACAACGCGTATATGACGATGTGAGAAATATGATCCGTCGTGATCGCAATCATGCT
The DNA here is from genome assembly GCF_022808675.1 of Parabacteroides sp. FAFU027. Lineage (NCBI taxonomy): Bacteria > Pseudomonadati > Bacteroidota > Bacteroidia > Bacteroidales > Tannerellaceae > Parabacteroides > Parabacteroides sp. FAFU027. The sequence continues at coordinate 222,747 of NZ_JAKZKV010000008.1, read as the reverse complement.
TGCGTAATCGCTTGGGAACCTGTGCTTAATGAAACTCAGTTTCCACTCTCGTTTTCCAATAACGTATTGAAAATTACTCACGATGAATATCCTTATAATGGATGTGTGGCCGTGGCTGATATTCATTCGGCAGGAGTGGCCGAAAACTACGACCTCGTTTACGGTTGGCCAAAAGATACCGGTACGGTGAAGCAAAGCATCTTTACCCGCGAGTTTGGCGAGACGGTGGACGATTGGTATGCCCACAACAATAATAACCGAGCAGCCCGCAGCTGGGGTGAACGACCGCAAATCGTGCAGGCATTGCGACTGGCTCAGACGTATGATGAAATGTACACCGCCAGCCGTCAGTTTATCGGTGGTGCGCAGTGGCACGCTTTTGACCATCAGCGCGGTTATTACCCTGATCCTTACTTCGGGGGAATGATGGATAACTTCCGTCAGCCTAAATATGCTTACTATATGTTTAAAAGCCAGCAGGATGCCGATGTGAAACTGCCGGTGGCCGAAAGCGGTCCGATGGTTTATATCGCACACGAAATCACTCCATTTTCAGATCCTGATGTGGTGGTATTTACCAATTGTGATGTAGTCCGCCTGATTGTTTATGAAAAAGATACGCTGGTGATGAAAGCGCCTAAGGTTACACCCGGTATGCCGCATCCGCCGGTCATTTTCAGGAATGTATTTGACTTTATGAAAATGCGTGTCCTAACTTACGAGCAGAAGAAATGGCAGCAGGTGAGCTTTGTGGCGGAAGGTTTGATTAACGGCAAAGTGGTGTGTTCGACTAAGAAAATGCCGTCCCGTCGATCTACTAAACTCCGATTGACACTCGATAATGACGGTCAGTCATTGGTGGCGAATGGTTCTGATTTTGCAGTCGTAGTCGCAGAAGTGACTGATGATGAAGGTAATGTGCGCCGTCTGGCCAAAGATCAGGTCTATTTCACGGTAGAAGGCGAGGGCGAGATTATCGGCGATGACCGCATCGGAGCAAATCCTCGTTTGGTTGAGTTTGGCTCTGCACCGGTGCTGATCCGTTCCACACTGAAAGCGGGTAAGATAAAGGTCAATGCCCGTGTCCTTTTCGAAGGGGAGCATGCACCGAAAGCCGCTACTCTCGAATTTGTATCAGTACCTACTGCCCTCAAAGCGGTATATGACGAAACTCCGAAAACGGTTTCAGCAAAAGCTAAGACTTTTGGCAAAGAGCATCAGTCCACCCGCACCGATGAAGAACGCAAACGCGAGCTTCAGGAGGTACAGGATCAGCAAAAGGATTTTGGAGAGAAAATAAAGAAATAGGAGAGACCTCACTATCGTCCGGATATGTCAATTGATAAACCGGATTCCCCTCCTTGGAGGGGTAGGGGTGGGTAAATTACGACTCAACAGACCTGACTTATTTAACCATTGAATTGACATTCCAATACAAACTAAATATGAATAATATTTTATCCAAAAAGACATTTGCCGGTCTGGCGTTGTCGCTGATGATTAGCGCAACTGCTTTTGCCCAACCCAAGCCGGCTTCCATTTTTACTGATAATATGGTGCTTCAGCAGCAATCCGAAGTAGCTGTGTGGGGAACAGACCAACCGGGCAAAAGAGTGCAGATTTCAACTTCGTGGAACGGAAGGAAATACGTAGTGGTAACCGATGCTAATGGTAAATGGAGCACAAAAGTGGCTACACCCAAAGCCGGCGGGCCATACGATGTGACTATTTCTGACGGTAAACAGGTGAAACTATCAAACGTACTCATCGGAGAGGTGTGGATTTGCGCCGGCCAGTCAAACATGGAAGAGCCGATGAAAGGCTTCAAGGCTTCTCCGGTGGCAAATTCCAATGATGCGATCTTGCGTTCAAAAAACAAAAATATTCGTGTAATCACAGTTCCCCGAGCATCGACTACCGAGCCGCAAACAGAATTTAAAGCGCAGTGGGCTGAAGCTACACCGGCTTCTGTTGCTGATTTTTCGGCGACAGGATACTATTTCGGAAAACTGGTCAATGAGATTACAAATGTACCGGTGGGATTGATATGTGTGAGTTATGGCGGTTCCTGCATTCAGGCATGGATGAGCAAAGAGACTTCTTGCGCTTTTGAAAAGACCGGAATTCCTCAAAAAGGAGACAGTATCAAAGTGCCGAATCGCACTCCGACTACTTTGTTTAACGGAATGCTTAATCCGGTAATCGGTTATGGTATCAAAGGTTGCATCTGGTATCAGGGTGAAACCAACTATCAGGAGCCGGACAGATACCCTGACATGCTCAAAACGATGGTGTCAGACTGGCGCAAACGCTGGAATGTGGGTGAGTTCCCTTTTTACTTTACCCAGATAGCGCCTTACGACTATTTTTTGTTGACTCCGAATGACAAAAGCGAGAAGAATAACTCGGCTTATATCCGTGCCGCTCAATTAAAAGCTAAATCAATGATTCCAAATACCGGAATCGCGATTTTGCTGGATGCCGGTGTGGAAAATAACATTCACCCTTATGACAAAAAGACTCCGGGCGAAAGACTTGCTTATCAGGCTCTTGCGAAGACATACCAAGTGACCGGGTTTGGTTACGATAGTCCGGAGGTGGATCAAATGACGGTAAAGGATAGTACCGTAAGTCTTTCACTCAAAAACATTCCGAATGGCATTACCTCTTATGACAAGGAAGTGACTCTTTTTGAAATTGCCGGAAGTGATAATAAGTTCTATCCCGCGAAAGCAGAGCTGGGGCGGAAGTCTATTACGGTGACCTCACCGCAGGTAAAGAACCCGGTATCAGTGCGCTACGCCTTCCGCAATTATGTGGAGGCTCAGGTATTTAATACTGAAGGGTTGCCGATGGGAACTTTCTCGTTGACGCTGACTAAATAAGCGGCCATTGTATAAATTGTTGATAATTAGTTTTCTGTGATCGCTATTTACAACGGTTGTCAGATACTGATGTTTAATTGATAATTCTTATACGGTAATCATTTCGAGTCAATGTAATTTTGAATTGCATTCCTGTTAAGGCATTTATATAAATGCAGACGGGTTTGGGAAATAAAAATAAATACGATAATATGAGAAAACTGCTGGTTTACCTACCATTTTTATACTTGTTATTTTGTTCATTTTCTATTGAAAAGGTAACTATAGTTGCTGATACAGCTAAATCGAAAAGAGTCGGATTTGGTGTAGAACGCTTGAAAGAGTCCCTTGCATCTGCAGGTTTTCAGGTCAGGATTTCTGCTAAAGCTGATTCCAAAAGAGTTATTGCCGTAGGAGAATGGGATGATCTGACAACAGGTAAACTGGCTCAGAAATCGAAGTTGTCTTTTGATAAAAAACCAGCCAAAGAGGGATTTGCCATCAAGTCGGCTGATGGGGTTACTATCATCAAAGGTGCAGATGCATCCGGCGTACTGTATGGTTGTCTGGAATTGGCAGACCGCATCAAAAAAGATAAGAAACTGCCTGCTTCATTGAATATCACCGATCAGCCCGAGATGGTAATGCGTGGCGCTTGCATCGGTGTGCAAAAAACGGTGTACCTGCCCGGTCATGATGTATATGAATATCCATATACTCCAGAGAATTTTCCATGGTTCTACGATAAAGCCTTGTGGATTAAGTACCTTGACATGTTGGTGGATAACCGCATGAATTCGCTTTACTTGTGGAACGGTCACCCGTTTGCTTCATTGGTTAAACTGAAAGATTATCCGTTTGCAGTAGAGGTGGATGACAAGACATTTGCCAAAAATGAGGAGATGTTCAAGTTCCTGACCGAAGAAGCTGAGAAACGTGGTATCTGGGTGATTCAGATGTTTTACAATATCATCGTTTCAAAACCTTTTGCTGACCATTACGGGATTAAAACACAGGACCGCAGTCGTCCGATTACTCCGCTGATCGCTGATTATACGCAAAAGTCGATTGCTGCATTTATTGAAAAATACCCTCACGTGGGCTTGCTTGTTTGCCTGGGAGAGGCGATGGATACTTACGAAGATGATGTGAACTGGTTTTGCAAAACTATCATACCCGGGGTAAAAGACGGTCTGAAAGCATTGGGAACCAAAGACCTTCCTCCGATTGTAGTGCGTGCCCACGATACTGATCTGAGCATGGTGATGAAAGAGGCTTTGCCTTTGTACAGTAACCTTTACTCGATGCACAAATACAATGGAGAGTCACTCACAACATACGAGCCGCGTGGCCCATGGGCAAAAATCCACAAAGACCTGAGTGCTTTGGGTTCTGTTCATATCTCGAACGTACACATTTTGGCTAATCTGGAGCCGTTCCGTTACGGTTCACCTGACTTTATCCAGAAGTCGGTGTCAGCAATGCACAATATACACGGTGCCAATGCGATTCACATTTATCCACAGGCTTCCTACTGGGACTGGCCTTATTCAGCCGACAAAGCACCAAATCGTTTGCTCGAAATGGACCGTGACTGGATGTGGTACCAGGGATGGGCGAGATATGCATGGAACGACCACCGTGATCGCAAAGATGAAATCAACTATTGGTCTAATAAACTTTGTGATTTCTACGGATGTGCTCAGGGTGGAGAAAATATCTTGGCAGCTTACGAGCAGACCGGAGAGATTGCACCTAAATTACTTCGTCGCTTTGGTATCACCGAAGGAAACCGTCAGACTCTCTTGTTGGGAATGTTGATGAGCCAGTTGGTAAATCCGTACAAATACAAAATCTATCCCGGATTCTACGAATCATGTGGTCCAGAAGGAGAGAAACTGATTGAATGGGCTGAGAAAGAAAACAAACATCAACCTCATATCGGTGAGTTACCGTTTGATGTGACCAATGATGTCGTTAAACGCGGTAAACTTGCTGTTGAATCCATCGAAAAAGCAACTCCGTTTGTCACTAAAAATAAGGATGAATTTAATCGTCTCAAAAACGACGTTTATTGCTATAACGAATTTGCCAATTTCTTTGCCGATAAGGTAAAAGCAGCGGCGCTTATTCTTGAGTATGGTTATACCAAAAATATAGCATTACTTGACCAGGCAGTTCCTTTCCTGGAAAGCAGTCTGTCGCATTACAAGAAACTGGTTGATTTGACCAAAGACACTTACCTCTATGCCAACAGTATGCAGACCAAACAGCGTCGCGTGCCGGTGGGTGGTGATGATGGTAAAAACAAAACCTGGGCAGAGCTTTATCCTTACTATCAGACAGAATACAACAATCTGAAGAAAAACATCGTGATGCTGAAGGCCAATAACGGTGTGAAAAAGGCTACCGAGATTGTTCCGCTTAAACCGGCAACCGTAAAAATACTATCGAAAGATTTTGTACAGTATCCGTTGAGCGGCGGCAAAATAGTTTATTCGGATACGACTTTCAGTATCAAAACTATTGCACCGGAATTGAAGAAACTGAATGCGCTGAAGACCAGCTTCAAATCACAAAACAACTTGCCAACCGAAATTCAGTTTACCTGCGACAAGCCGGTGTACGTGTTGGTGGGATTCCTGACAGGTAATGACCGCGGATTCCTCAAAGCACCAACGCTCGAAACCGATGCAAGTGCGAATGATTACGGACAAGCTGAGCCTAAGCTGATGAATGCGCTAAATATTCCGACTTTGGCTCCGGTAAATATTCACAGCTATTATTTCAAAGCCGGAAACAATACCCTCCGACTCGGTAAAGGTGCCGCTCTTTTGCTTGGCTTCATTGACGGAGAGCAGAAGATGCCAAACCGTGATGCCGGATTGACTTCTGCGGGTCAGACGGAAAGTGTTGATTGGCTTTTTTACTAAGCTGAATATCCGCGATTGCAACCCGTGGATGAAAACGAAATGAACGAAGAACCCGGAAAGGGTTCAACAATATAGTACTCAGAAATTCATTCATATATGAATTCCCTTTTTCAGAAAATATCAAAGAAACTCACAATAGTACCGGTGCTGCTGCTTTTGGCGGCATCGGTTTTTGCTAATAACGGTATCCGTCATGAGGTATTACTCAACGACGGATGGAAAACCGTTATGAACGAGACCAATGCAGATGCCTATAAAGGTTTCGAACAAACGGTTTTCAACGATGCCAAATGGAAATCGGTGAATGTTCCTCATAACTGGGACCAGCACGGAGGATACCGTCGCTTGAAACACGGAAATCTCCACGGTTATGCCTGGTACCGCAAGTCATTTGTCATAGGAAATAAAGAAGAAGGCAAACGCTATTTTCTCTATTTCGAAGGGGTGAGTTCGTATGCAACCGTATATATGAACGGTAAGAAAATCGGTTATCATGCCGGTGGCCGCACTACATTTACGCTCGATGCTACCGATGCTTTGGCTTTTGGCAAAAGCAACATTCTCGCCGTGAAGGCTGACCATCCGGCTATGATAAGTGATTTGCCGTGGGTGTGTGGCGGTTGTTCGAGTGAATGGGGCTTCTCGGAAGGTACGCAGCCGATGGGGATTTACCGTCCTGTTCATTTGGTGGTAACTGATGAGGTACGTGTGAACCCTTTTGGCGTACACGTGTGGAACGACTCTACAGTGACCGGGAAATCGGCACTTCTTTTCCTTGAAACCGAAATCAAAAACCACGGAGCCGCTACACATCAGATTCAGCTGGTGCAACGATTCATTGACGGGAAAGGTAAAACGGTTGCCCAACTGCAAACTACGGAAAACATCACTGCCGGTGCAACGAAAACCATTAAGCAACAATTTACGGAGATTCAGCATCCCACTTTGTGGTCGATTGAGAATCCCTACCTCTATACTTTGGTCACCGAGATTAAGGAAAATAATCACGTGATTGACAAAGTGGAAACTCCATACGGTATCCGCTGGGTGAAATGGGACATAAAAGGAAAGAATCCCTCCAACCGTTTTTACCTGAATGGAAAACCGGTTTTCATCAACGGAACTGCCGAATACGAGCACCTGATGGGCCGCAGCCACGCCTTTACCGATGAAGAGGTGGTTGCAAGGGTGAATCAGGTGAAAGCAGCCGGGTACAACTCATTCCGCGATGCGCACCAGCCGCACAACCTGCTTTACCAGAAATACTGGGATGAGTCGGGAATCCTTTTCTGGCCGCAACTTTCGGCGCACATCTGGTACGATACTCCCCAATTCAGAAACAACTTCAAGCAACTGCTGACCGAGTGGGTGAAGGAGCGTCGCAACTCTCCCTCAGTCATTCTGTGGGGTTTGCAGAACGAAAGTACACTGCCGGAATCTTTTGCCCGCGAGTGTACGGAACTGATTCGCACGCTCGACCCGACTTCCTCTTCTCAACGACTGGTGACTACCTGCAACGGTGGTACCGGTACCGACTGGAATGTTATTCAAAACTGGTCCGGAACCTATAGCGGCAATCCGGCTAAGTATGGCGAAGAGCTCAGCTACCAACTCCTGAACGGCGAGTACGGTGCGTGGCGCAGCATTGACCTTCACTCCGAAGGAGAATTCAACCAAAGCGGAGCGTTGAGCGAAGACCGGATGACACTGCTGATGGAATCGAAGATTCGTCTGGCCGAAGCGGTGAAAGACAAGGTTTGCGGACAGTATCACTGGTTGCTTAATTCGCACGAAAACCCCGGACGTATTCAAAACGAGGAGGGGACGCGTGACATCGACCGCGTAGGTCCGGTAAACTACAAAGGAGTATTCACTCCGTGGGGCGAACCGCTCGATGCTTTCTATATGTTCCGTGCCAATTATATTTCGAAAGAAAAAGAGCCGATGGTCTATATCGCATCGCACACCTGGCCCGACCGTTGGATGACTCCGGGGGTGAAGGATGGCATTATTGTCTATTCAAATTGCAATGAAGTTGAGCTTTTCAACGATGTGGACGGCGCTTCATTGGGACGTCTGAAGAATCAGGGTCGCGGCACCCATTTTACCTTTAATAATATTGATGTAAAATACAATGTATTGAAGGCAGTCGGCTATGTCAATGGTAAAGCCGTGGCTACCGATGTGATTGTATTGAATCATTTACCTAAAGCGCCTCTGTTTTCCCAAAAAGAAAAAGAGAAACAAGCGATAACCGCTCCTGAAAAGGGCTTCAACTACCTTTTCCGCGTGAACTGCGGGGGAGGGGATTATACCGATGCGAATGGCAAACTCTGGATGGCAGACCGTGCCAAAACGGATTCCCTTTCATGGGGTTCGGTGTCATGGAGCAAGGATTATCCCGGAATGCATCCCTATTATGCGAGTCAGCGTCGCACGCGTGACGCGATCGCTGGGACGAATGACGATGCGCTGTTCCAAACCTTCCGTTACGGCATGGATAAACTGCATTTCGATTTCCCCGTTCCCGATGGAGAGTACCGCGTGGAGCTTTACTTTACCGAACCGTGGTACGGAATCGGCAATGTGAACGCCAAAGGCTGGAGAGTCTTTGACGTGGCGGTGAACAACCGGATTGTATTGAAAGATTTCGACATCTGGAAAGAAGCCGGTGTAAATCGTGCGGTGAAAAAAGCATTTAATGTAAATGTAAAAGGCGGTCAGTTGTCCATCAACTTCCCTGATGTGAAAGCGGGTGAAGCCGTGATTTCGGCCATCACCATTGCTTCGAAAGACAATACCCTGAAAGCTGCTCCGGCATCATCCCTGTTCATTGCCGACCTGGCTGTGACGGCAGATTCTACGGAATTTCAGGTAAAAACATGGACCGACACCGGCGATAAGGCATTTTCCAATTCGGATGCGTCATTCTCCTCATTGCCAGCTGCATTATACACCGCCGAACGCATTGTACGCCCTACTGATACGAAAGCGGCCGTCAGCTTCAGGCTTACGAATGATGCCACTGTGTATATTGCATTGTCAGATAAGATTAGTTTGTTCCCACCGTGGCTGACCGGATTTGAAATCACGAATCAGAAGGTGGAACTCTCAAACGGTAAGAAATACAACCTTTTCAAGGCCCGCTTTAAAGCCGGCGACAAGGTGAAAACGCATAGCAACGCGACAGCCGACTATATCGTATTCGTCACACCCGATGTGAAGATGGACGAAGCCAAAGAGGCGCGTTCGGTAACGACTTACGAAGCCGAAAAAGCCAAAATACTGGGCCCCGGTTTGGTAAAAGGCAATTTCAAATCGAAAGGTTATGTCGAATTTACCCGTCCGGAGAAAGACACGTTGGAATTCAATTTCTCTGTCGGACTGGCCAGCACCTATCTGCTCCGTTTCCAGTATATGAATATGAATACGACACCGGCTCCGCTGGATTTCGAAATCATTTCTCCGAATGGAACGGTGATGCGTAAGGATAGGCTGGAGTTTCCGGTGGCTTCGGAGAAATGGAAGTCGTTTAATACCACCACCGGCACCACGATCAATGCCGGTACATACAAACTCCGACTGCTCAACCCCGGATTGAAAGGGGTGCGCATCGTTGCCTTGGAGGTGGAGTAAGATTTAATTGAATCATATCAGACCTGACTGGTTTTCAAAACCTGTCAGGTCTATGACATACAGTAATAAATGTACCAACAAACCCTTTCCCCTCACGACCTATCCATCCGCCGGAGTGAAATCTGGCTTACGATGGGATATCTCGGGGCAGAACCGACTCAAGATGTAGAAGAAATGATGGAAAATCTTCTTCAACAGGCGTATGAGGTTTGCCGGCCGCAGGTAGGATATGTGGTGAAGGATGGAGCGGTGATTGACCCGCGTCACATTCGGATTGAAGACCATACTTTCAAGCCCGGGCGCACCATCACCAAGTATCTGGATGATTCCACTCGGTTTGGCGTTTTTGTAGCCACGGCGGGGGAGGAGTTTGAGCAATGGGCATCGTCGCTGAATGATATTGTACATACCTATATGGCAGATGCCATCGGTTCGGTGATTGCCGAAGCCGCTGTAGAGTACATTACGGAAAAAATCAGGGAAACGGCTTTATCGATCGGGCAAAACATCAGTAACAACTACAGCCCCGGCTATTGCGGATGGAGTGTGGCCGAACAGAAATCTATTTTCGCCCTTTTGCCGGAAGGATTCTGTGGCATTTCGCTCAATGATTCCTGCCTGATGCACCCCATCAAGTCGGTCAGCGGCATTGTCGCTATCGGCAATCAGGTAGAATGGCGCGATTACCAGTGCGGCATCTGTCACCTGATTGATTGCGTGAAGCGGAAGGTGAAACGGTGATTTTTAATAAGATATATCATCGATACAATATGTAATTCAATCGTTGAAAGATGAATATACATTACTTGAAGATTCAATTCAACGACTGCAAATGCTGAATACAATGCAAGCAGAAACAAATACAACACTTGCAGATGCGAATACATCGAATGAAATTAACAATACATTGAATGAAATAGATGATACATTGAAGATATTTCAAGATACATTGAATTAAGGTGACGATACATTGAAGATAATAGACAATACATTGAATGGAAATGACAATACATTGAAGATAATTGTCAATACATTGAATGGAATTGACAATACATTGATGGAATTAATAATACATCGGGTGTAATTAATAATACAACGCAAGTATTTAACAATACATCGCCCGAAGATATGAATACAATATGTGTAGCTACTAATACATTTGGTAAAGAAGCAAATACAACGCATTTAGGCATTAATGTAAACCATGCAGATGCCAATACAAGTTATAATTTCATGAAAAAACAATCCAAAGCACTCCTCGCCTTACTTTTATTGGGCATGAGTACCACTTTTACACAAGCTGCCGACATCTGGGTTTCGCCCAAAGGCGATGATGCTAATCCCGGCACAGCGGCACAGCCGGTTAAATCTCTCATCATTGCTCTCCGCAATGGCAGCGAACTTCGCCGTACCCATAAACTTCAACCCAATGAACCGGTAAATATACTTCTCAAGGGTGGAGTCTATAGCTCCGAAGAGCCGTTGTTTATTCGTCCGGAAGATTCGGGAAGCCCGACATCTCCCACTGTGATTCAGGCGGTGAAAGGGGAGAAGCCTGTGATTTCAGGAGGCGTTTCTGTGACCAATTGGGAGAAGGCGGGCAACGTAGCCGAACTTCCGGCTGAGGCACAAGGCAAAGTGTGGGTGGCGAAAGCTCCCCGCGTGGGCGGACGTCTTTTAGAATTCCGTCAGCTTTGGGTAAATGATAAAAAAGCCGTTCGCGCTCAGACTCCGGAATGGCAACAGATGAACCGTATCATTCGTTGGGACAAGAAGAAAGCGATTTGCTGGATTCCTACTCCGAAATACGGCAAGTGGGAAGATACCAAACAGCTCGAAATGATTATTCACCAGTGGTGGGAGATTGCCATCCTGCGCGTGAAGAGTGTCGAGATTCACGGAGACAGCACCTGCCTCAGCTTTTACGAACCCGAGAGCCGCGTACAGAATGAGCACCCGTGGCCCGCGCCGTTTATGTCTAAAAAGGACGGAAACTCACCGTTCTATCTCGCCAATTCTATCCGCTTCCTCAATACGCCGGGTGAATGGTACGAAGACCTTGAGAAAGGGCTCGTGTACTACTATCCCCGCGAAGGAGAGAATATGCACAAGGCGGAAATCATTGCTCCGAATCTTGAAAACATTGTCAATATAAAAGGAACCCCTGACCGTCAGGTCTCAAACATTCAGTTTAAGGGTATCACCTTTGAGCACGCAGCGTGGATGCGTCCGTCGCGTGCCGGTCACGTGCCTTTGCAGGCGGGAATGTACATGCTCGACGCTTACAGTATTGAAAAAGAAAAAGGCACCGACGAACGTCCCGACCTGACCAACCTGGCCTGGCTGGGTCGCCCCACGGCGGGAGTGACGGTGATGAATGCCAATAACATTTCGTTTAACCGTTGTGTCTTCCAGCACATGGCCTTCGCCGGACTCGACTTCGTGCGCGGCACTTCTTACGATACCGTGGAAGGTTGCGTTTTCAAAGATATGGGAGGAAACGGGTTGCAAATCGGTCTCTTCTCCGATGAAGCTTATGAGACTCACCGCGCCTACAATCCGCAGGATATGCGCGACGTTTGCCAGTACGAACGCATCGCCAACAACTACGTGACCGACTGTGCCAACGAAGACTGGGGCTGTGTCGGTATCGGTGCTGGCCACGTGCGCAACATCAACATCGAGCACAACGAAGTATATGACGTTTACTACACCGGCATCAGCATGGGTTGGCAGTGGAACAAGCGACTGAACTGTATGCGCAACAACCGCGTCTTCGCTAACCTCGTTCACCATTATGCCAAGCAGATGTACGACGTGGCGGGCATCTATACCTTGTCACCGCAGCCCGGTTCGGAGATTTACGAGAACTGTGTCTATGACCTGGTCAAGGCTCCGTATCCGCATGACCCGAAACACTGTTTCTATCTCTATACCGATGAAGGCTCCAGTTACATCCGTGTCCACGACAACTGGACCGAAGTGGCGAAGTTTCTTCAGAACGCCAATGGCCCCGGCAACGAATGGACCAACAACGGCCCCGATGTTTCCCTGGAAATAAAGAACAGGGCGGGCATTACTCCGGAATATCAGGATATAAAAAGCGTTAAGTAGTAAATGAGTTATAAGTAGTCAAAAGGAGTAGGATGGAGCAGCCATTTTCCCCCTTGACTACTTATAACGACCTCTTACTCCCTCTTACTCCTTAAAACAATAACTATGGCAGACTTACAAAATCTTTACGAAGCAATCCTCGCCGGCAAACTCGAACCGGCGGTAGAAATTACCAAAGAAGCGATTGCAGAGGGCGTAGCACCTCAGGAAATTATCAACGGCTACATGATTAAGGCGATGGAAGAAATCGGTGCACGTTTCGGTGCCGGAAAAGCTTTCGTTCCCCAGTTGCTGATGTCGGCGCGTGCAATGAAAGGTGCGCTCGAACTGTTGAAACCACTTCTAAAAGGTGACCCAAATGCGATGATTGGCAAAGTGGTTATCGGTACGGTGAAAGGTGACCTCCATGACATCGGTAAAAACCTAGTAGCATCCATGCTCGAAGGTTGCGGATTCGAAGTGGTAAACATCGGCATCGACATTCCTGCCGAGAAATTCGTGGAAGTGGTGAAAACCGAGCAACCGAATATCCTTTGCATGTCAGCATTGCTGACCACTACGATGGGTTACATGAAAACGGTGATTGACGCATTGGTTTCAGCCGGTGTCCGTGACCAGGTAAAAGTAATGGTAGGTGGCGCTCCCGTGAATCAGAAGTTCGCGATGGAAATCGGTGCCGACGGCTACTCTGAAAATGCCAACGAAGCGGTGACCTGTGCGAAAGGGCTGCTGGGCGTTTGCTAAATAAAAGTTAGGAGTCAGTGTAGTTATAGGTAGTCACATGTAGTAAAAGTAGGAATTGCACTTCCCTTTGCTACAATAACTACCTCTGACTACATTAACTACTCTAACTACATTTACTCCCCATAACTCCTTTTTACTCCTTAAACTAAATCTCATGCGACAAACACACAACTATACCGTCGATTTCCTCGATTTCGACCCCGACGGGAAAGGCAACGAACGCCTCTGGCGTGCCTGCAAACCCGCTGCAATCACGACCGCTGCGAATGGCGACCTGCTCGTGACCGTACCTTTTCAGGCACAAAAGCAGACTACCGAAATCGCTGCCGATACCACCATTCCAAGAAAAGATTACACCCTTCGTCTGCGTGCTTACGGCGATAAGATTCTTCGCTTCTCCATCGGCATAGATGAAGAGGTGGCCGAAGAGTCGCTGATGCTGGAGCTTGACCCGGCGTTGACCATCCATCCTCTTTCTTATGAAATCAAGGGTGAAACCTGGGTGGTTACCGATTTCAAAGGCGTAAAGAAAGCCGTTTTCGACCTTTCCAATCCCGTACTCGACCACTGGAGCGACCTGCTTCCCGCACCCGATGAAACACTCAACGTAGTGTTTTATCCCGACGGCAAAAAGGCAGTTCCCATCAGTGCTTACGACCAGTTTCAGCCTGCCCGCCACGATGCGATGGCGCTGGCTTTCGTGGAAAAAGAGGGAGTGGCAGACCGCATGACGACCGCTTTTCATGCCGCTGCTGATGAAATCTTTTGCGGCACCGGCGAACGTTTTGCCAAGCTTGACCTTTCCGGCAAAACCCTGCAACTTGAAAATCAGGACGGTCAGGGCGTAAACAGCCGCCGTACCTACAAGAATATACCTTTTTACCTTTCGGGAAAAGGCTACGGTGCATTTATGCACACTTCGGCTTATACCAAACTGTCACTCGCTGACATCTCTACCCGTTCGGTGCAGTGGATGGTGGAACAACCTTGCGTGGATCTGTTCCTCATTGGCGGTGATTCGCCAGAAGAAATCCTTCGCGGTTATCGCCAGTTGACCGGCTTCCCGACCATGCCTCCGCTCTGGAGTTTCGGAACGTGGATGAGCCGCATGACCTACTTCTCAGCCGATGAAGTAGAGACTATCTGCAATCGACTTCGCAAAGAAGATTATCCCTGTGATGTGATTCACCTCGATACCGGTTGGTTCAAGACCGACTGGCTCTGCGAGTGGAAGTTCAACGACGAACGTTTCCCCGATCCGGAAGGATTCATCAAAGGGCTAAAAGATAACGGTTTCCGTGTGAGTCTGTGGCAGTTGCCCTACATCGCGTTTGCCGCCGAACAGTTGAAAGAGGCGGTGGATAACAACTACATCTGCAAGGTACAGGGCGAACGCGCTACCGATGGTTCAAACTTCGGTGCGCTGGATTATGCCGGAACCATTGACTTTACCTATCCCGCAGCGGTGGAGTGGTACAAAGGGTTACTCAAAAAACTCCTCGATATGGGCGTGGTCTGCATCAAGACCGACTTCGGTGAAGACATTCACCTCGATGCCGATTACCATTCGATGGCGCCGAAGTTGTTGCACAACCTTTATGCACTGCTTTACCAGAAAGCCGCTTACGAAATCACCAAAGAGGTGGTGGGTGACGGCATCGTGTGGGCGCGTGCCGGCTGGGCAGGATGCCAGCGCTACCCGTTGCACTGGGGTGGTGATGCAGCCTGCTCGTGGGACGGATTGGCCGGTTCGCTGAAGGGCGGCTTGCACCTGGGACTCTCCGGATTCGGATTCTGGAGCCACGATGTGCCGGGCTTCCACAGCGTACCCGACTTTATGAACTCCGTGATTTCGGATGAATTGTATGTCCGCTGGACACAGTTCGGCGTGTTTAGTTCGCACCTCCGCTACCACGGAACTTCAAAACGCGAACCGTATGAATTCCCCAATATTTCGGGTATCGTACGCAAATGGTTGAAACTACGTTACGCATTGATTCCTTATTTATTGGAACAAAGTAAGAAGACAACCGAAACCGGTTATCCGGTATTGCGCGCCCTGATTTTCCATCATCTGGATGATAAAATGTGCCAGCATATCGACGACCAATACTACTTCGGTGACGATATAATGGTGGCTCCGGTGATGAATGACCACAACCACCGCGATATCTATTTACCCAAAGGACAATGGGTGAACCTATTTTCCGGTAAATTCTCCGAAGGCGGTCACTGGCTTCACAACTACGAATGTCCGCTCGACGAAATGCCGGTGTGGGTAAAAGCCGGAGTGAAGCTTTCACTTTACCCTGAAGCGGTAAGTTGCACCGACGAGATGGATATGGAGAAAGTCATTAAGGTGAAGATGGACGAAAGCTTCCACGGAATCTTCAAAACACTGTCTTATTTAGAGAAATAAAGATTTGTATCACAGAGGGGCACAGAGAATAAGCACAGAGAACCACAGAGAACTAAGCTCTGTTGCCCTCTGTGAAAAATACTCTGTGTTTCTCTGTGATATAAAAACAGAAAAATATTGTCGCAGATGAAAAAAGAGGGCAGAACAATGAATCGCAGAGATTTAACTCCGTGGCCCTCTGTGAAAACTCTCAGTGTTTCTCTGTGATACAAAAAACAATATACCATGCAAACCTGGAAATCAAACTTCGAAGAAACCAAAAAGCATTACCTCGACTGGTGGAGCGGCAAAGGCATCGTTCTCAGCATGTGGGAACACCTGCAAAAAGAGGGCGCACCTTACGAAATAGTACCCGAACCCGCAGCGGCAAAGGACATCAATCAATATTGGTTTGACCCTGCCTGGCGGGCGGATAACCTGCACTATCAACTCTCAAAGAGTTCTTTCAAAGCCGACATTTTGCCGGTTGCTAATACCCATTTGGGACCGGGCTCGCTGGCCGCCTGTATCGGCGCCGACCTGGAAGGTTTGCCAGATTCTATCTGGATTAACCACCGGGAAGATTTGGGCGACAATATTCTTTTCGATGAAAATAATCCGTGGTTTAAGTTGCATCTGGAGCTGCTCCGTAATTGCCGTGCGAAAGCTGATAACCGCTATCTGGTAGGCTGCCCTGACTTGGTGGAAGGTCTTGATACACTGGCCGGGCTGCGAGGAACCGAAGCCGTGCTGATGGACATGATTATGCGCCCCGAAGTGTTGGAACAGCAGTTGAAACAGGTGAATGAAATCTGGTTCAAAGTATTTGACCAAATCTACGATGTTATCAATGTGGATAAAGAGATGGCCTTCTGCTATTTCTCCATCTGGGGACCGGGCAAGGTGGCTAAGCTGCAATCGGACATCTCCATTATGATTTCGGAAGATGATTTCCGTCAGTTTGCACAGCCTTATTTACGGGAGCAATGCCAGAAGCTGGATTACTCACTCTACCATCTTGATGGGGTAGGAGCTATCCGCCACCTGGATGCACTGCTCGAAATCAAAGAACTGAACGCCATCCAATGGACGCCTGGTGTGGGTGAACCGCAAGGCGGAGACCCGCGTTGGTACGACCTGTACAAACGGATTATTGCCGGAGGAAAATCCATCATGGCCAACTGGGTGACTCTTGATGAGCTGGAGCCGCTGTTGGATAATGTCGGCAACCAGGGATTGCACATCAACGTCGATTTTAAATCGGAAAAGGACATTGATGCGGCGTTGAAGATTATTGAAAAATACCGATAAACCCTGTAGAGACGAGGTCTGTCTCGTCTTAATATTCAAACGAGGCCTGCCTCGTCTTCAGATTCAATATAATCATGAAAAAAATAGCAATTCTAGGTCTCGGTGAAGGCCGCAGCACCATGTCCGCTGCATTACAAAGTGACAAACTGGAGCTTGTTAAAGTGTGTGACAGGAACGAAGAGTTGTGTAAACATCGCGCCAAGGAGTTCGATTTTCACCAGTACACAACAGAATATCAGGATTTGCTTAGCGATCCGGAGATTGATATTATTGCCATTTACACACCGGATAAGTTTCATGCCGAACACATCAAGATGGCGTTAGAGGCTGGCAAAAATGTGGTGTGCACCAAGCCGTTGATTGACGATTTGGCCAAAGCCAAAGAGTTGCTGGAGCTTTGCGAAAAGAGCGGCAAGAGAGTCTTCGTTGGCCAGAGCAGCCGTTTCTTCGAACCGATGAAACGCCAGCGTGCAGACTTCGAAGCCGGGGAAATCGGCGAATTGGTGACTGTGGAAGCTTATTACCACGCCGACCACCGTTGGTTTCTGGGTAAAGGCTGGTCATTGGAAAAAGCCTTCAAGTGGTTATACGGTGGCATGAGCCATCCGGTGGATTTGGTACGTTGGTATCTGCCCGACATCGAAGAGGTGATGGGCTACGGAATGCTCAGCCCTAACGGTAAAGCGGGTGGATTGAAGAACAACGACACGATGCACTTTATCTTCAAGGCGGCCGATGGTCGCGTGGCTCGTGCAAGCGGCGTCTATACCGGGCCGGTGCAGCCGACGGTGCGCGACAGTGAAATGAGCTGCATTCTCCGCGGAACGGAAGGTTGCAGCCAGGGTGACTACATGGATTTGCGCTATGCCATCACTACTAAAACCGGAGAAGAGAAACTGATCACTTTTGACCATAAACTGAAACATTTCTTCCGTTTCGAAGGGAAATCACACCATGCCGGAGAGTATCAAAACTACCTCGAGTATTTCGTGGATTGCCTCGAATCAGGTAAAACCGCTTATCCTGACCTGAAAGAGGGTATCGGAACTGTTGCGGTCATGCAGGCAATGGATCTTTCCATGGAACTTGGCCGTCCGGTGAAGATTAAAGAGATTCTGGAGAAATATGATCTTTTGTAGAGACGCAAGATTTTGCGTCTCATGATCGTCAGTAATCTATTTTTTGATTATCGTTTTGATAGAGACGCAAAATCTTGCGTCTCTACTGCAGTGCATTACATATAATATTAACCGCTAGTGACGTCGTGTCACATGAAATCATTTACCAAAAACATGAATAACCTACTGAGTCATTTTCAGACATTAGATTACATTATTATTGCCGTGTATATGTTGGTTCTGATCGGGATCGGCTATTGGGCGAGTTTTATCAAAAAGAAAAAAGAGAACGAGAATATGTTCCTTGCCGAGCACTCGCTCGGTTGGCCGGCTATCGGACTGAACATGTGGGGAACCAATGTGGGCCCCTCTATGCTGTTGGCATCGGCGAGTGCGGGATACACGACCGGAATTGCATCCGGTAATTTTGCCTGGTACGCCTTTATCTTTATCCTGATGCTGGCGGTGGTTTTTGCGCCGCGTTACCTGGGGGCGAAGGTTTCGACGTTGCCTGAATACATGGGAAAACGCTTCGGACAGTCCACCCGTCACCTGCTCGCGTGGTACACATTGATTACTATCCTGATTTCTTGGCTTTCGCTCGGCCTTTTTGCCGGGGGAATCATGGTGAAACAGCTTCTTGGCATCCCGATGTGGACATCCATTATGATTATGGTGGTGCTGGCAACGGCACTGACGGCTGCCGGTGGTTTGAAGGCGATTGCCTACACCAGCGTTTTCCAGATGCTGTTGCTGATTGCCGTTTCACTGACATTGACATTAATCGGTCTTTATAAAGTAGGCGGTCCTTCTGAACTCTTCCATCAAACGCCTTTGCATTACTGGAATCTTTTCCTGCCCAATTCCGATAAAGACTTCCCGTGGTTAGCCATTGTGCTGGGCTATCCGGTGATGGGAGTCTGGTTTTGGTGTACCGAGCAGTCGATGGTGCAGTCGGTATTGGGTGCGAAGAGCCTCAAACAGGGCCAATTGGGCGCAAGCTTTATCGGTTGGTTGAAGATACTCGATGTGCCTTTGTTTATCCTTCCCGGTATCCTTTGCTTTGTGCTGTTTCCGCATTTGACCAACCCCGATGAAGCTTATCTGGTGCTGGTGACCAACCTCTTCCCGATGGGGATGAAAGGGCTGATTATCGTGGTGCTTTTGGCGGCATTGGTGGGGAATGTGGGTTCGTCGCTCAACTCCGTGAGTACTGTTTATACGATGGATATTTACCTGAAAAAACATAAACCCAATGCCACTAATGCCGAGATTATCAAAATCGGTCGTTGGGTGACTGTTGTAAGTGCCATTGTGGCGGTGGTCATTGCGTTGGCCATTGACGGAATCAAGGGATTGAATCTCTTCAACGTTTTCCAGTCGGTGCTGGGCTTTCTGGCTCCGCCGATGACGGTGACTTTCCTCTTTGCCGTATTGTGGAAAAAGACTTCGCGCAAAGCCATCAACTGGGTGTTGACGGGGGGGACTGCATTCTGTCTTATTATCGGTATTTTGTACTACTTTAAGGTGATATTGACCGGTCTGCACTTCATGTATCTGTCGTTCTTCCTCTTTGTCCTGCTTTCCGTTTTCGTCATCATTTATTCTTTATTGGAAAGGAAAAAAGAAGAAGAGGTCAGCGCTCTTCAGTTCACTCCGATGAAGACCGCTTTTGCAGTGAGAGCTTCATGGATTATACTGAGCATTGTGATGGTGGTGTTGTATTTTATTTTCAATAATCACTAAGAAAACCCGCCCTGCGATCAAAGTAACCTTTGCAGAGACGGCGATTTATCTCGTCTCAGTATATAATAAAACCAGACAGATTTCCATATCTCGTCTGGTTTTTTTGCGTCAACAATAGTTGAAAGCCAGCCGACAACTCCCGGCAAGCTTTCAACAAAGGTTGAAACCCTGCCACGGGTTGAAGGCAAACTTTCAACTATTGTTGGAAACCTGTCCGCGCTTCGTGGCTACCTTCCAACAAAGGTTGAAACCTTGTCCTCGGTTGTCGGGAGACTTTCAACATTAGTTGACAGCTTCCCGACTTCTCATCTGATAATATCTGATGGTTTATTCCCAATTTCTGCCTATAAATGCTTCATCTTCGATGTAATTTCGTAATGTGGAATGGTGTGGGGGTTCTAGCCGTAAACCTCCAAAAACCTCCAAGGTTTTCGAAACCTTGGAGGTTTGGTACTCGACAATATATTAAAATCAAATACAATGAAATGTTTCAGTAAACTTTCACTTCTCCTTTTATTATTCGGAATGTTTATGCCCGGAATAATCTCCGCCCAAAAAGCCACCTGGATGTGGTATCCCGGTGACTTCGAAATCTGGCTCGGTAATGAAATGCAGAACCGCCGCACCGAAAGGGGCGCTTTCTTCCCTCCGTTTTGGAAAATGGACAGCCACTACGTGCTGATTGATTTCCACAAAAATTTCGAACTAACAGCTCCCGAGGAGATCGAGATAGCGGTGGAAGGCCGTTACAACGTAAAGCTCGACGGCAAACTGGTTTTCGGTTCGCCTACAAAAATGACCATCCCTGCCGGTAAGCACCAGCTCAATATCAAAGTGCACAATCAGACCAATGTGCCAGCCGTTTACATCAAGGGAAAAACCTTGGTGTCGGATGACAGTTGGCTCTGTACCTACGAAGACAAGGAGTGGATTGACGAATCAGGCAAGGCTTCCGACCAGTCGGGAACCATCTTCCTCAATGCCGCTACCTGGAACTTTGACGATGCACAAACTCCTCCCTCAAAATATCAATTGGCTCGCAAAGCCATTTCCGCTAAGAAAGCGGAGAAAAGCGGCAAGTCGCTGGTTGTTGATTTTGGCAAAGAGACTTTCGGCTATGTGAAGCTCCACGGACTGAAAGGAAAAGGAACAGTCAATGTCTATTACGGAGAATCGCGTGAAGAGGCATTGGCTACCGGAACCTGTGAGACGCTTGACCGCAAAAATATAGACAGCGCGCAACCTGCAACATTGACGTTGGAGGGTTCACGCGCTTTCCGTTACGTGAATGTGGAATGCGACGGTTCGGTGCAGCTCGATTCTGTCTCGATGGATTACGAATACCAACCATTGACCTACAAAGGAAGTTTCCGTTGCAACGACAATCAGATTAACAAAATCTGGGACGTGGCGGCTTACACCATGCACCTCACTACCCGCGAATTCTTCATCGACGGTATCAAGCGCGACCGCTGGATTTGGTCGGGCGATGCGTACCAAAGCTACCTGATGAACTACTACCTCTTCAATGATGATGCAACCGTAAGACGAACTTTATGGGCTTTGCGCGGCAAAGATCCCGTGACCAGCCACACCAATACCATCATGGATTATACCTTCTACTGGTTCCTCGGAATTTACGATTACTACCAGTACACCGGCGATGAAAAATTCATTGCGCAGGCATATCCGCGCATGGTGTCGATGATGGATTACGTGCTGGGACGCCGCAATGCGAATGGCATGTTGGAAGGACTGGCCGGTGACTGGCAGTTTATCGACTGGGCGGATAAGCTAAGCAAAAAAGGAGAGGTGAGTTTCGAGCAATTGCTCTTTACCCGCAGTCTCGAAGCCATGTCCACCTGTGCCCGCATTGCCAATGACAAAGCCGGTCAGGAGAAATACGCAAAACTGGCCGCTGATATGAAAGATAAATTCTTCAAAACCTTCTGGTCGGAGGATAAGAAAGCCCTTATCCACAACCGGGTGAATGGCCAGTTGACTGACAATGTGACCCGTTACTCCAATATGTTTGCCATCTTCTTCAACTATTTCACCGAAAAACAAAAACAGGAGGTGAAGCAGTCGGTATTGCTCAACGATAAGATTCAAAAAATCACCACGCCTTACATGCGTTTCTACGAATTGGAAGCGTTGTGTTCGATGGGTGAGCAGTCTTATGTATTGAAAGAGGTGAAGGATTACTGGGGCGGCATGCTCAATCTCGGTGCGACCTCTTTCTGGGAAGAGTACAATCCTGCGAAGAAAGATGCCGACCACTATGCGATGTACGGTCGTCCGTTCGGAAAAAGCCTTTGCCATGCCTGGGGAGCCAGCCCGATTTATCTTTTGGGTAAATATTACCTCGGTGTGAAACCGACCTCTCCAGCTTACCAAACTTACCTGATTGAGCCGAAACTCGGCGGCCTGCAATGGATGGAAGGTGATGTTCCAACGCATACCGGTAAAATCCATGTCTATTGCAACACCAAAGAAATCAAGGTGAAATCAGATACCGGAACCGGTACGCTCCGCATCAACAGCAAATCGAAACCTTCCAGCAAAAGCGCGACTATCGTAGCCAAAGGCAACGGTGTCTTTGAAATGACTGTGGAGAAAGGAAAAGAGTATCTGGTGAAATATCAGGCGAAATGATTTAAACGCAAAGTCGCGAAGACGCTAAGGGTAAGAATCCGATTAAATTTGCAATTGTCATCCCGCACTTGATGCGGGATCTCTCAATCAGATAAAGGTTCAATCTATATGTAACTGCGTTTTTGAGATCCCGTGTCAAGCACGGGATGACATCGCGAAGTTTTGTTGGGGATTCAATAAACCTTTGCGTCTTAGCGCCTTTGCGTTCAATTAAATAGGAACAATGAAAAGAATAATCACTCTCACCGCAGCCCTTGTGCTGCTCACCTCCTTCTCTTTCGCCCAAAATCGAGTACCCAAAGAGGTGATGAAGAAAGTCTTTCAGGAAGTCAAAACCCCGTACAAGTACGGTCTGGTGATGGTTCCCGAAAACAACAATCTTCGCAACGACTGTCCCACCATCTTCCGCAAAGACGGCAAGTGGTACATGTCCTACTTCGAGTTTGACGGCAGAGGCTACCAGACCCATCTGGCCGAGAGCGATGACCTGCTTCACTGGAATAAGCTGGGACAAATCTTCCCGTTCGGACCAAAAGGAGCTTGGGATGAAAACCAGCGCGGCGGTTACGTCAGCCTCGTGGATATTAAATGGGGTGGAGGCTATAAAGTGAGTAAATACGACAACAAATACTGGATGTCCTACATCGGTGGCGATACCCCCGGCTACGAGCAGGGTGATCTCGGCATCGGCATTGCCACCACCGACGATGTCACCGCTCTTAAAACATGGACACCACTGCCCAACAATCCCATCTTTACCCCCAACGATAAGGACGTAAGCTGGTGGGACAACATGGTGCAATACAAGAATCTGGTGATCGAAGACAAGAAAAAAGTTTCCGGCTACCGCTTCCTGATGTACTACAACGCCCGTGGTGACAGCATGAAAACCAAGGAAAAACGAGGAGCTGAGCGTATCGGACTGGCCGTCTCCAACGACATGGTCAATTGGAAACGCTACGGCAAAGAACCGTTGCTAAACCATCACACCGGCATCACTGGTGATGCTCAGATAGCTAAAATCGGTAACGTGTACGTGATGTTCTACTTCGGCGCCTTCTGGAAACCGGCTGCCTTCGAACGCTTCGCCTGCTCCTACGACCTCGTCCACTGGACCGACTGGGAGGGTGAAAACCTCATCTCACCGTCGGAAGATTTCGATATACAGTTTGCCCATAAGCCCTATGTGATAAAATGGAAAGGCATCGTATATCACTTCTATAACTCGGTGGATAAGAACGACCGCCGCGGCATAGCCGTGGCGACTTCCAAAGACCTCAGAAAGAGTACGATGAGGTATCCGGAGAAATGATATTCGTAGGGGCGACCCTTGTGGTCGCCCTCTTTGTATCCCGCCAAACCTCCAAGGTTTTCAAAACCTTGGAGGTTTTTTAGTATCATTCTTTTCCCGTCAATTCACAACCCTCTTTTGATAATTCCTACAGGGCAAAAATCCATTCTCCCTATAATTTTGTAATGTGTATTGGTTTGGCTAAACCTAACAGGTTTTCAAAACCTGTTAGGTTTGATCCAGTACAGGAAAATCGGTGAAAATCGATTCAAATCTGTGTCATCAGTGTGCCAAATAAGCAATTAATCAAAAACCAATCTATAAAACTCAACAATGAACAAACTGAAAAACATTACCCTGGGGATGCTCCTTTGCACCTCAGCGATGATGGCTCAGAAAGCGAAGCCTTACTCCAAGAGTCTGGCCGATGACTCAAACAGTAAATTTGCGAAAGTGTGGAACGTCGATATGGATGCCGTGAAATGGACCAACGGCTTCTGGGCCGACCGCTTCAACATCAGCAAAGACACCATGATCTTCGACATGTGGCGCGTGCTCAAAGACCCAAATATCAGCCACGCTTACCGCAACTTCGAGATTGCAGCTGGCGTGCAGCAAGGCGAACACTTCGGTCCTCCCTTCTTTGATGGAGACTTCTACAAATGGTTCGAATCAGTAGCTGCCGTTTACACCATCACCCATGACCCTAAGCTCGACAAACTGATGGATGAGATCATCGGTGTGATCAGCAAATGCCAGCGCGAAGACGGTTACATCCATACGCCGGTAATCATCAAAGAGCGCAAGGAAAAGAAAAGAACCGAATTTGAAAACCGTCTGAACTTTGAGACCTACAACCTCGGTCACCTGATGACAGCGGGCTGCGTGCACTATCGTGCTACAGGCAAAAAGACGTTGTTCAACCTGTCTGTTAAAGCGACTGATTACCTCTATAATTTCTACAAACGTTCGTCTCCGGAGCTGGCGCGCAATGCCATCTGCCCGTCGCACTACATGGGCGTGGTGGAGATGTACCGCACCACCAAGGATCCGCGTTACCTCGAATTGGCAGAGAACCTGATCAACATCCGTGGTCTGGTGGAAAAAGGAACCGACGACAACCAGGACCGCATTCCTTTCCGCAAACAGATGAAAGCGATGGGACACGCCGTTCGTGCGAACTACCTCTATGCAGGTGTTGCCGACATCTACTCTGAGACCGGTGAAGATTCATTGATGACCTGCCTGAAATCCATCTGGAACGATGTGACCAACCGTAAAATGTACATCACCGGTGCGTGTGGTGCGTTGTACGACGGAACTTCACCAGACGGAACATCATACGAGCCCGATTCAGTACAGAAAGTACACCAGTCTTACGGTCGTGCCTTCCAGTTACCTAACCACACCGCCCACAACGAATCGTGTGCCAACATCGGCAACATGTTGTGGAACTGGCGCATGTTCCAGCTCACCGGCGATGCGAAATACACCGACATCGTGGAAACTGTACTTTACAATAGCTTATTGGCTTCATTGAGCCTTGACCAGAAACGATATTTCTACACCAATCCGTTGAGCGTAAGTGCAGACTTTCCATACAAAATGCGTTGGTCGAAAACCCGCGAAGATTTCATAAGCTGTTATTGCTGTCCACCGAACATCGCGCGTACGATGGCTGAAGTTCAGGATTATGTGTACAGTGTATCAGCGAAAGGTGTTTATGTGAATCTGTACGGTGGAAGTGCGCTTTCATCTGAACTGAAAGATGGATCGAAAGTGAAATTGTCACAAAGCACAGACTATCCGTGGAATGAAAAGGTGACCATCAATGTTGATTTGGCTCCGAAAAAAGCATTCTCCATCTTCCTGCGTATTCCGGGCTGGTGTAACAAAGCCACTTTGTTGGTAAACGGCAAAGCGGCTGACGTGAAACTGGTTTCCGGTCAATATGCTGAAATCAACAACACGTGGAAAAAAGGCGACAAGCTGGAACTGACCCTCGATATGCCTGCGAAACTGATGGCTTCAAATCCGTTGGTGGAGGAGACCCGCAATCAGGTTTCTGTAAAACGTGGTCCGGTGGTTTACTGTCTTGAAAGCAAAGACATCCCGGCCGGTACTAAATTGGCAGATATTGCTGTTCCGGCTTCGATTAAGTTGACTCCGAAAGAAGTTACCATCGATAATAGCCGCATGATGAGCCTCGAAGGACAGGCGATCTGCACACCTTCAGGCGACTGGAGCAACAGCCTTTACAAAGAGATTCCGGCTGATGTGAAAAAGGTTCCGGTAAGCTTCGTGCCTTACTATGCCTGGGGTAACCGAGGCAAAGCGGACATGGAGGTTTGGGTACCGTTAGCACGATAAATAGATTATAATTAATTTCACCACTAAGGCACTAAGAGCACAGAGTTACACTAAGACTTAGTGAAGCTAAGTGTCCTTAGTGCCTTAGTGGTAAAAATATTCATCATGAAAAAAACACAACTACTCCTACTTGCAGCCTTCGCCTCCCTGAGTCTCTCTGCACAAGAGCGTCTCGTAGATGGCCAGATGGCAGGTGGTATTCCGCCTGTCCCGACCAAATACAATGCCGAGCCGTGGGAAGACCCCAAAATAACGAGTCTCAATCGCGACCGTTCGCGGGTAACTGCATACTCGTTTGAGACGATTCAGGATGCAATCGTAGGTGATCGCACCAAGACCTCGCGTTTGATGATGCTCAACGGCAACTGGGATTTCTCACTTGCACCTAATCCCGATGCTGCTCCCAAAGACTTTTACAAAAGCCGGGTAAAGGGTTGGAAAACCATTCCCGTACCCTCCAACTGGGAGATGCAGGGATATGATAAACCCATTTACCGCAGCGCAACCTATCCGTTCCGTCCGGCATTGCCTCCCTTTATTCCCAAAGACGATAATCCGGTAGGCTCTTACCAACGCACATTCTCTGTTCCTGCGAATTGGAAAGATATGAATATTACCCTTCATTTTGGAGGGGTGAGTTCTTGTTTTAAGGTCTGGTTAAACGGTGAGTTTGTCGGTTATGGCGAAGACAGCTTTTTGCCTTCCGAATTTAACATCACGCCTTATCTCAAAGCTGATGAAAACGTTCTTTCTGTTCAGGTGATTCGCTGGGGAACCGGAGCATTTCTTGAGGATCAGGACCACTGGCACCTGAGTGGTATTCAGCGCGAGGTGATGCTGTTGGCCGAACCCAAATTGCGTCTGGCAGATTTCCACTGGCAAGCCAAACTGGATAAAGATTACAAAGACGCTGTTCTGAGCATTCGTCCCCGTTTTGATAACTATACGGGAAAAATGATCGAAGGGTACAACGTTAAAGCGCAGCTTTATGATAAAAACAACAAGCCCGTTTTTGAAAAACCGCTCGAACGTACCGTGGAATCCATTATTGCCGAAATCTATCCGCGCCTCGATATGCCGAAATTCGGTCTGCTCGAAACCACGGTGAAGAATCCCGATAAATGGAGCGACGAAACACCAAACCTCTATACATTGGTGCTTTCGCTCGAAGACAAAGACGGTAAACTCCTTGAGGCTAAAAGCTGTAAATTGGGTTTCCGCAAGATCGAATTTTCCAAAACCGATAGCAAACTGCTGATCAACGGTAAGGTGACTTATCTCTATGGCGTAAACCAGCACAATCATCATCCGGTGAGAGGTGAGGCGGTTACCCGGGAGGATATCGAAAAGGATGTTCGTCAGATCAAGCAGTTCAATTTCAATTGCATCAGGACTTCACATTTTCCCAACGATCCCTATTTCTACGAATTGTGTGATAAATACGGTATTCTGGTGATGGATGAAGCAAACCTTGAAACGCACGGCGTGGGAGGGAAGCTCAGTCACGATCCGCTTTGGACAAATGCCTATATGGAACGTATGACGCGGATGGTGGAGCGTGATAAAAATCACCCGAGTGTCATCATCTGGAGTTTGGGTAATGAGTCGGGGCGTGGACCTAACCATGCCGCGATGGCGGAGTGGACACACGATTTCGACATCACGCGTCCGGTACATTACGAACCCGCGCAGGGAAATCACCGTGTGGAAGGTTATGTTGACCCGGAAGATCCGACTTATCCGAAGGTCCATTACAAGCGTATTCAGGTGCCGGTGGATCAGTTTTATGTGGATATGATCAGCCGTTTCTATCCATGTATTGAAACGCTCGACCTGTTGGTCAATCAAAAGAACGGTGACCATCGCCCGATCCTGTTTGTGGAGTATTCGCACTCGATGGGTAATGCTACCGGTAACATGAAAGAGTTCTGGGATAAATTCCGGACAATGCCGCGCCTGATCGGTGGTTGCATCTGGGAATACAAGGATCAGGGCTTGCTGAAGAAGGATGAAAACGGCGTGGAATACTATGCCTACGGAGGTGATTTTGGTGAGAAGCAACACAACGGAGTCTTTTGCATCAAAGGTATTGTAGCGGCTGACGGTCATCCCAAAGCTGCTATTTATGAATGTAAACGCGTTTATCAGCCGGCAGAGTGTGAAATGATTGATGCGGCAAAGGGACTCATTAAAGTAACCAATCGCCACGCTTCAAAATCGTTGGCTGGCTACACCGTTACATTCAAAGTACTGGAAGATGGCAAGGTGATTCTGACCAAAGAGCTGCCACGAATCGCTCTGGCTGCCGGACGCGATACCATTATTTCCGTAAAAAGCATTTTACCTAAATATAAAAAAGGAGCAGAGTATCTGGCGAATATTCGTTTCAGTCTGTCGCAGGATGAGGCCTGGGCTCCGCAAGGGCACGAAGTAGCCTCAAACCAGTTTGTGCTGACCCCGCTTATCCGTCCGCAACAGCCGGTCATCACTTATGCGCCGGTGCAGCAATCAGAGACCGATTCTGCGTTGATCATTTCGGGAAAAAACTTCCGCATGTCGGTAAATAAAAAGAGCGGCGCTCTCTATTCATACCAATGGAAAGGGGAGGAGCAAATCTTTAGCCCTCTGGTGCCCAATTTCGTTCGTCCGCAGACCGATACCGACCGCCGCGGATGGAAACCGGCCAACGTCCTGAAGGAGTGGTACGGCATTGTTCCTAAATTAGTTTTCATACAAGCGAAAGCATTGCGTACAGGAGTCGCTCAGGTGACCAGTGACTACACGTTGATTGATGGCAAAACTACCCTGCAACTTGTTTATACGGTGAATGGAAACGGTGTGCTGAAAGTGGATTACCACCTTGTGCCGGCAGCCGGATTGCCCAATATTCCGAAAGTCGGCCTGCAATGCGGCATCCGTCGGGCTGATGACAACATCACCTGGTATGGCCGCGGATTGTATGAGAATTACGTGGACCGCCGTTACGGTTTCGATGCCGGTATCTGGTCGCAGCCAATAGCGCAGTTTATGGAGCCTTATGTCTATCCGCAGGAGAATGGCAACCGTACTGATGTCCGCTGGATGCATCTGCACGATGCAAAAAATAACGGACTGCTGGTTGTTGCCGATAGCCTTTTGAGCATGAGTGCATGGCCATATACGCAACAAAATATCGTTGAGGCGAAACACACCAACAAGCTCAAGGACGCCGGTTACCTGACGCTCAATATTGACCTTGTGCAAATGGGTCTGGGTGGAAATGATACCTGGTCGGAAGTGTCGCAACCGCTGCCGCAATACCAAATTCTGTCTAAGCCGTACAGCTACAGCTTCTATCTTGTCCCTGCTTCGGGAAATGCAGATGTGATGGGAAGTTTGGTTAAGAAGATTGGGTTTAAGTAAATACTTTCCCATTGAAAATAATAAGGGCTTCGCAAGTTGCGAGGCCCTTATTATTTTCAAAAAGATGCTTCTCAACCGCTAATTTGACCTTTTAAAGCTCAGACAACCTCTTAGCGCCCGCTAATACCCTAAACTGAACCCAAAACACGCTCTTCGCGGTCGCTAATTGGGCATTTTAAATCCAAAACAAGGAATTAGCGCCCGCTAATGAGGCAAACGGGATCTAAAACAAGCTCTTCGCAGTCGCTAATGGTCTGTTTTAAAATGAAAACAAGGAATTAGCGATTGCGAAGAGGGCAAACCGGATGCCGGACAAGGAATTCGCAGGCGCGAAGAGCTTCACCCGGCTTTAAAATGCGAAATTCGCAAGCGGGAACGCTTGTCTGAATTTCAAAACAGGTCATCCCACTTTACAAAAAGAAACACCCGGTTCGGGTTTTGCCGAACCGGGTGTCATAATCAGTTTTCCTGAGGGTTATTCCCATCCGCGTTTATTTCCACGGCCTTCACCATTGTCGTGTTTGTTGCCTTTATCCTCGTTTTTCCATTCGTGTTTGCGGGCTTTTTCATACTCTTTTTGCTGTTTTCGCTCGCTTTTATAAATCTCTTTCCAGTTGCCTTTTCGAGCCCCTTGCGGACTGAAATAAGGTCTGCGGGAATTTTCATTATAGCCACGGATTTCACGAAGACGGTCGGGTGCATACCTCTTTTCGTAGTAGTAACGGGGATAGCTTTCCACGTAATGTTTGTGATTTTGCCACGGATTTACCACCCGGGATCCGAGTGCAATGACAAAACCGTTGTTCAGGTCGAAATTTGCATAAATTCCAGGTAAACTGGCCGAAAATATCCATTGCCCGTTTCTGAAATAAACAAATACCTCCCGTTGCAAATCGTAGTATGCTTCAATGTCGGGCAGGTAGTAGTAACGAACTCCATTATAATAAGGAGGCGCCCAGGCCGGATTGCCATGAGGCGGGCGCGCCAGAGCCGTGTTGCTTTCACTGATTCCCAATCCTGAAAAGAAAAGAATCAGCGCAGCAAACAGTACTCTGAGACTGAATGATTTTAGCGTTTTCATAATTTGGGATTTTAGGGTAAATACTATTATGATGACCTTGTCGGCTTACCTTTAAGGGTATATAAATCAGACAAATCTCGTAGGGATATGTTTAAAATATTGGTGTAAATAATGTTACTGAAAAGATTACTGCATCAACAATCCTTCCTCTGAAATACCGAACAAGGCAAAGTCATATTTCACCGGGTCGTCCGGGTCAAAGGTTCTGAGATGTTCGGTCAGTTCCAATGCCGCAAGCCAGTCAGGTTGTGTGCGGGTAAGCAGCCCGAAATATCTGGCCGTGCGGTCAACATGCACATCGAGAGGACAAATCAGGTCAGCCGGGGATATTTTCTTCCAAATACCGAAATCCACTCCTTTATCATCACTTCGTACCATCCAGCGGAGGAACATATTTAGCCGTTTGCAGGCTGATTTTTGCAAGGGGGAGGCAATGTGCTTGCGGGTGCGATGTGGGGCGTATGATGCGTCAAAGAAATATTCCCGGAAATGAATCAACGCTTCTTCGGCAGTGGCTTTTTCCCCCGGAATAAAAGCATCTTCCAGTGAATTGTATTTCGCAAAATGCCGTTTCATAAAGTCGATGCAGTAAAGCAGGTCGGTATCGTTGAAGGTCCGGTGCTTAAATCCCAGTAAGGACTGTAGGTCGCTTTCGGTGGATTGGGTGATGAATTGGTAGGGTGCATTATCCATTCGCTTGCCCAGTTCGCGACACTTATTGATGATGGTGGTTCGTTGTCCCCACGCTAAAATGGCAGCAAAGAATCCCATAATCTCGATATCCTGTCGCAATGTGTAACTGTGCGGGATGGAGATGGGGTCATTTGGAATAAAACCGGGGCGGTTGTATTGTTCCACCTTTTCGTCCAGAAAAGCTTTAAGTTCAGAGAATGATTCGTTCACGTATTGAGGATTTACAGAAATAAAAATCGGGAGCTATGATACTGCATAGTTCCCGATATAAACAGTTAATTACAGGAAAAGGTTGATGCTTATATTTCATCAATGTGGAAAAGAAGTTTAGAGCAAATGATTTTGCCATTGACCACAAGTGTAATTACATAATAGGTGGTCGCTTGTGGAATGGAAAAGTCTTGCAGGTATGAACCTTTCTGTTGCATACCGTCAATAAGCGTCTGAATGATCTTGCCGGTATTGTCCGAGATATAGAGAGTCACTTTTGCATTTTCAGGTAATGTATAGGCTACCTGCGCATTTTCTTTAAACGGATTGGGGAATACCTTTACATTGTAACTTTCAAAGTCAATTGAATTGTAATCCTGCGAAACTGATTGAGAAACCGGTTGCTGCACAGCGAGTTTCCCAGCCTCAGAATTGTAGGCTACATGATAGGTGTAGGCACTGTCTTTATTGACCTTAGTCATGATAGTTAGCAACGGGTACTTCAGGTTTGGATACGCTGCATTGGCATACCAGCGGTAGGTTACGTTCCACGATGAGATGCTGTCTGTTTTCTGTGTGAATTTTACCCGGAGCACATTATTTATCGTTACGTTGCCGGGTAGAATCAGTGTTCCGTATCCATCGGCTGCCGTGGCATATTCCCCTGAAACGGTTTTATTGCCTTGCCCGATTATATCTCCCTGATATTTACCGCTGAATGCTGAGCCATAAGTAAACGGGAAGACGAATTTTACAATCGGATTGTTGTACCTGACCACGTAGCACGGGCAGGAATAACCGTAGTCTTTGATGTTGTTTTCTGTTACCTTAAAGAAAAACTCGCTGCCTTGTTCCCGCAACAGGATGTTACATTCGGGGAAATTTACCTGATTGCCGGATGCATTCGACTCTAGAAACTGAACCGGGATTTCGCTTTTAGCTGTCAGAACACTAAAATCCCACTTCTGGTTGCTGCCCGGAAGTCCTTCGTTTACATTATTTGCCACAATAAAAGAAGGAGAATCCCCTGCGGTATATGCATTGTTCTGAAAGGATAGCCGGGTTTGTCCATAGGCTGTTATCAGCAAACCCAGACTGAAAATTGTAAAATAGAATAGCTTCTTCATTTGATAAGGATTTTCAGGTTTAGATTATATCAATGTGTCAATCGATTGAAATAGTTTCATGTGTTATCATGAATGGACATGTTCATCCTTTATAAACAAATCAGAAGCCGGTAAAGATTTAAAATCAAGAATTAGTGGGATTATTTATCTGATATTTATATTCCTGAAAACAAAATAACCGCCCCTGGAAAGAAGCGGTTATTTTGCAGTGAAGCTTTTTAACGACGACCACGGCCTGATGAACCGTCTTTGTTATCCGATTTGTTATCGGATTGGCTACGGGTTGCCGGTTGTGAGCTTCTTGGTTCACGCATTTGGCGTTCTACCTTCACCGGTTGTCCGATTTGTCTTCCATAATAGTTCGGACTCTGGTTCTCAACATTTGCCTTACGTTGTTGTTGTTGTTGTTGTTGTTGTTGTTGTTGTTGTTGGCGGTCAGTGTTACCACCTTGTTGTCTGTTACTATTATCACCTTGTCTTGGCTGAGGTTGATAAATGTTATCGTTTCTGTTGTTTTGTGGTTGGGTAACATTGTTGTTATCCTGTCTGTTGCCGGATTGTTGGCGGTTGTCATAGCCACCTTGTTTGGGTTGTTGCGGTTGAGCGTTAGTGTTGTCAGGTCGGTTGTTCGGTTGTTGACGGTCGTATCCTGATTTCCTATTATCTTGTTGACGGTTATCTGAAGGCCGTCTTCCCTGGTCCTGACGATTTCCCTGATTGTAAATATCATTATCGTAACGTTCGTATTTGAACTTACGGTTTTCTTTCAACCCTTCATTATCCCACTTACGGGCACGGTTCCTTTCATTTTCACCCCAGAAGAATGGTCTGCGAATATTTTCATTAAATCCTCTTACGTAAGGTATATTACGATGGTCATAGTAGTCACGGTAATAATATCTCGGGTAGTGGGAAATGTAATAGTGGTGGTGCAGCCATGGACGGAAAACATTGATGTTAAGAGCAATTACAAAGCAATCGTCCAGGTCGAAATCAGAATAATAACCCGGTAAATAAGGGGATGAATACCATCTACCGTCTTCCAGAAAGATGAATTCATTTCGGGTCAGGTCAAAATAAACCTCGATGTCAGGGATATAGTAGT
Source organism: Parabacteroides sp. FAFU027 (assembly GCF_022808675.1). Lineage (NCBI taxonomy): Bacteria > Pseudomonadati > Bacteroidota > Bacteroidia > Bacteroidales > Tannerellaceae > Parabacteroides > Parabacteroides sp. FAFU027. The sequence goes on along the minus strand of NZ_JAKZKV010000008.1, from coordinate 188,949 downwards.
AGCGAACGCCTTCATAATAAGGAGGAGCCCACCTTGGATTGACATACCTTCCCTGCGCGGAAACTGAGGTTACCATAAAAGAACTGCAGCTGCTGAATCCTCCTGATATCAGGGTCAGTAGAGCAAACAGGAAGAAAAGTTTTTTCGCTTTCATAATTGTAGGTATTTAGTAGAAATATAGTCTTTAAAAATTATGACTGTCAACTCATAAACTTTTATATTACTTAGACGTAAGAAATACCGAAACGTTGCGGCCAAGAATTCGAATTTGAGTAAATTAACGAAATGAGAAATGAGGCAAATGTGACATGTGTTGTAAATCAGATAATTATCTTATAGGATTGAATAAATGAACATGCTTTTAAATCCCAATATAAGGACTCGAACTACTCACTATAACAATTTGTCAATATAATGTGTACGATAATACAAGTAAATAGTTTTCGAAAACACATACTTTTGCTCCGATTTTAAACACCATTTGACCATGACTAAATTGAAAGACAAAGTTATCGTGATCACCGGAGCAACAGGCGTGTTGTGCCGCGCCATTGCATTGAATCTGGCCGAAAATGGGGCGACCGTAGTGTGTCTCGCCCGTAAGAAAGAGGCCGGAGATGCCTTGGTGAAGGAGATTACGGACAAAGGAGGTAAGGCCTATTTCTTTACAACCGATGTAACGGATATCGAGAAACTGAAAAAGAATCGCGAAGAGATTCTGGCGACCTGTGGTACCATTGACGTGCTGATTAATGGTGCCGGTGGTAATATGCCGGGGGCAAATGTATTGCCTGACCAGTCGTTGCTCGACCTTGACCTGGATGAACTGCGTAAAGCGATTGACCTCAATCTGTACGGAACCATTTATCCGACTCAAATCTTCTCGGAAGTGATGATTCGCAATAAAAAGGGAAATATCATCAACTTCACCTCTGTAACTGTTGACCGCCCGATGACACGTGTAATCGGCTATTCATCGGCTAAGGCAGCTATTGCCAACTTTACCAGATGGTTGGCGGTTGAGTTTGCTCAAAAATACGGAGACCAAATGCGTGTGAATGCCATCCGTCCGGGTTTTTACCTGACAGAACAAAATCGCTCGCTGCTGACCAACCCAGACGGTTCGCTGACCGAGCGTGGCGGCAAAATCATCAACATGACACCAATGGGTCGCATGGGTCGTCCGGAAGAGCTTTGCGGGGCAGTCCTTTATTTATGTAGTGACGAATCATCGTTCATGAACGGACAGACCATCACTGTGGATGGTGGATTTGAAGCTTATTCGGGAGTATAAATAGGGCGTGAAGGACTGAGGGATAGAATGACTGATGAAAATTCTAACCTTCAGTCCCTCAATCCCTCAATCATAAATAATTCAAATATGAAGACATTTGAACAATCCTGGCGCTGGTACGGACCGAATGACCCTATCACCCTGAAAGACATTCGTCAAACAGGAGCAACCGGCATTGTGTCGGCATTGCACCACATTCCGGTGGGACAAATCTGGCCGGTGGAAGAGATTAAAGCTTATAAGGAAAATATAGAGAAAGAGGGTCTGGTCTGGCGAGTAGTGGAGAGTGTAAACATCCACGAAGACATCAAACGCCGCACCGGAAACTATGAGCAATACATCGAAAACTACAAAATCACTCTTCGCAACCTGGCTCAATGTGGTATTTCAGTAGTAACTTACAACTTCATGCCGGTTATCGACTGGGTGCGCACCGACCTTTTCTATCCGGTAGAAGACGGCTCGAAAGCGATGTATTTTGATAAATATGCATTCCTTGCATTTGACCTTTTTGTCCTTGAACGGGAAGGTGCGAAAGAGGATATTTCAGCAGAAGACCAGGTGAAAGCCGTAGAGCGCTACAAAACAATGACCACAGATGAAAAAGAGCGTCTGTTACAGGTCGTTTTATCGGGTATTCCCGGTGCAAATGAGGCTTTTACCGTAGAACAGGTAAAAGCAGAACTGAAAAAGTATCAGGGTATTGATGCTGACAAACTCCGTGGCAATTTGATTTTGTTCCTTCAAGAGGTCGCTCCGGTGGCTGAAGAGTGTGGAATTTCCCTGGCGATTCACCCGGATGACCCACCTTTTCCAGTATTGGGAATTCCACGCATCGGCAGTACAGAGTCGGACTTTAAAGCTATCCTCGATGCTGTTCCTTCAAAAGCGAATGGTCTTTGCTTCTGTACCGGTTCGTTGAGCGTACGCGCTGATAATGACCTTCCGGATATGGCTGAGCGTTTGGGCGACCGAATTCACTTTGTACACCTGCGTAGCACGCAACAGTTACCCGACGGAAACTTCTTCGAAGCCAATCACCTCGAAGGTAGTGTGGATATGTACAACGTCGTGAAAAATCTGCTCAAAGTGATGCAGAAGCGCAACATATCATTGCCGATGCGTCCTGATCACGGTCACCAGATGCTGGATGATTTACACAAAAAACAAGTCTTTTACGGTTACTCACTTTATGGCCGTATGCGCGGGCTGGCAGAGCTTCGCGGCTTAGAGATGGGTATTGCAAAAGGAATGTCTGCCGAGTAAGCAGATTACTTTATTGATAAAATAAAACGGGACTCTCCGCAATGACATTTGCAAGGAGAGTCCCGCTTTTGTTTATTATTTTACACCGTAGAATTTTCGGTTTATTTTCCAGTCAATCATTACTTGGTCAAGTACCACATCGGCGTCGACCGCGAAGATGTGGAGGGTGTGTTTTCCCGCCGTACTGAATTTCCATGGCATTTTTACTATCGCCTGATTGCGAAGTACATTTTCCTTCCAGGTTGTGCTTCTACCCACCGTCTTAAAGTTGAACAGTTGAGGTTTACTATTATCCATGGAAATAGCAATGCGCATTGGATTTTTGCTGTCCACCGGTTGGTCGGGTAGAAGATAGAGGCTAATCAACGCACTATCTGCATCAGTAGTGGAAAACGTGTATTCAAGAGACGGATTTAACGTAACATCATCTTGTAATGAAGCGTTGAATGGCTGCAACGCCATGGCTTTTCCGCTAAAACCGAGCCCCTGAACCGGCTGCCATTGGGCTGTAGCGCTTTTCTTCGATACGAGAGATGAGGCAGGTAACGTTATGCAACGATTTTGTCGGCTGTCGTTGACATCATTTTGCACTTTGATTTTTATCGGAAATCGGCTTCCATTAGCATTCAGGATAATAAGTCCTTCTGTCATTGCATTTTTTTGCTTTTCAGGAATAACTGATAATGCTAATTTTTTCGCAGGTAAAATCTCTCCGGCTGAAAGGGATTCCACAGCCAGCCAATCCGGCTTTTTCTCAATGTTAAATGCTTCTGCGTTGAAGCAATAAATTCCTTTGGAGTCGTGATTTAATACCAATCTTACGGTATCACCTTTTGAAATTGGTTTTTCAGACTCTTCAGGCCAAATAAGCGGAGCCGTCGCTGCATTTGCTGACAGAGTCGGTAATTCCGGTTGGATGAATACATTGAGTTTGCGGGGTTGGAAGGACATCATTTGATTCCATTTCCCGTTTTCAAGTGAATCATTATAATAGGCCGTCAATTGCTGGATTTTCTCATAGGCATTCAGGCTTCGTTGCGAAACGAGTTGTGTTGCAGATAAGTTATTTGCTGCAAACAGATTGGCGTATTGCCAGTTGAGCCACTTTTTATTCATTTGCGAAGCTCCTGTCACCGGATATTTTACCAGCTCATAAAAGGCACTTTTCAAAGATGGAGAGATATTGGATTCAAGTTCGTTAACTTGTTGCTCCAATTGGTCGTATTGTTTCAGTCTTGTTGCTATTTCGTCTCCGAATTCAGTAAAATTCAGGTCTGAAGGTTTTACTTTAGTATTGGGCTCGGTTTGGCTCCAACCCATAAATTCAGGCCGACGGATGAAAGCAAGGCGATAATATTCATCCATAATATTTTTGAGAGGAGCGGCATTTTCTGCCCCGAATGTTTTACCCATCCATTGTTGCAGGTGCCCGGAAATATTATCGCGTTTTACAGATTGCGGATTCCAGGCAAGGTCGAGACAAAACTCCGTCAGGTATTCTCCTGGCTTAATATCTCCTACGTTGAAAATCCACATTTTGCGGGCGTTGTAAGCCCTCGCCCGTTGCATTTCCTGCCAGATGAGAGCCGGTTGCGTGGTTGCCAGCCAGAGGTAATCGTGCGGACGGCCCCAGTAAGAGATGTGATAATATACTCCTGCGCCACCTTTGCGTTTTTGTTCTTCCGCGTTGCTCAGGCGGGTAAGATATCCGTAATTATCGTCGCACCAAACAAGAGTCACATCGTCAGGTACTTTCAGCCCGGCATTATAGGCATCAAGCACCTCTTTGTAAGGGATGAAAATTTGTGGAATTTCTTCCGGGTTTTTCTTCAGGAATTTCTGAAGAAGACTACGTTGCTCTTTGAAAACATCGGTCAGTCCCTCCACCTGTTGCTGAACGGTTTTGGCACCTTCCATTGCTCCGTCATGTATGCCGCGCATCCCCACGGTATAGACGTTTTCGTACTTCGATGCCTCTGTGAGTCGTTCGCTCCAGTAGTCGATAACCCCTTTTTTATTGGTGAAAAAGTTGTAATCCCCACGGGTCTTGTGGTCCCATTCGAGTGGATTACTGCGCATCAGTGGTTCACAATGCGAAGTGCTGACTATGATACCGAAACTATCAGCCATCGCTGCATTTCCCTTTACGAAATAAAACGGAGTGGTACATTCATGCATTGCAGGCCAGATGGTATTGGCCCTAAGTCGAAGTAGTAATTCGAATATTTTTCCGTATGTCTTTGGTCCGATTTCGCCCACTTCCGGCTCGAAGGTTTTAGATGCCCAGGGCTTCAGTCCCCAGTCTTCATCGTTAAGGAAAATACCCCGGTACTGAACAGCCGGTTTATCGGTAATGATTTTATCAAGGGAAATGGAAAGCTCGCTTTTGTGATTTGGCTTCACATCGGCCCACCAAATCCAGGGCGAGATACCGATAAGGCGGGACAATTCAAGAATGCCATAAGCTGTACCGCGGCGGTCACTTCCCATCACCACGAGGAGCTTGCCTTGTTTTCGTTCGATGATTTGGATGGAAAAGGCTTCCCATTTACCGGCTACAGAATCAGTGGAGAGGTGATATTTCTTAATGGTGGATTGTAGCAATTTACTTTTGCCAAAAGTTCCGGCGATGATGGCATTTCCCGATGACGGGATTTCTGTCTGAAGAAGCGGTTTAACTCTGGCGATTTCAGTAACGTCATTTTGAAACATTCCGGCAGCTTTTCTTACAACAGAGGCTTCGTTCTGGTCTATGCAGATTATCGCTCTGTCCTTGCCGGAAACTATTGTGAAATCAGCAGCCGTTAGTTTTGCAGTAAAGAAAAAAAACAGGAAACAAATGGTGAATGTGTTGAATATTGATTTTCTCATGTGATGATTTTTAAGGAGGTACAAAAGAAGTAACTTTTCAGATAGGAAAACAAGAGAAAATGACCAATTATATGGAAAATTGTCGCAAACTACGCTATTGCGGCTCTAAATTCACATTACGAATCTGGAATGTTTACAAATTATATCATTCCGTACTCTATTTTAAATTGGCGAATTTCGTTTTTTGTTGTTCCTTTGCATCCCGTCGAGCTTTATGGACGGGATAGTTTACATTCGCCTAAACATACAGGAGATATGTTATTTAACCCTCAACTTATACAGAAATACGATAAACCTGGCCCCCGCTATACCAGCTATCCGCCTGCAACTTTCTTCAAATCGGGCATCGGCCAGGAACTTTTCCGCGAACACATCATCGCATCCAATCAAAGTCACCCCCGCAATTTGTCGTTCTATTTCCATGTGCCCTTTTGCCCGCAGCTTTGCAATTTTTGCGGATGCAATACCGGCGCTATGCCTCGCCGCGACTACGTGGAACTTTACATGAAGACGATGATGCGGGAGTTTGAAACCGTGGCTCAGTGGCTCGATGCTTCACGTCCCGTCACGCAGATTCACTGGGGCGGAGGTACGCCCAATGCGATCTCGATGAAGCTCGTAGGCGATGTGATGTCGCTGGTCCGCAAATATTTCACCCTGGCCGAAGATGCTGAGGTGGCTATGGAATGTAATCCGGCCTACGTGTCCTATAAACAAGTGGATGAACTGGTAGACATGGGATTCAACCGCATTAGCCTGGGGATTCAGGATTTTGAAACAGAGGTATTGCGTCGTATTCACCGAAAGCCGTCAACTCTTCCTGTTTCCGATTTGGTGAAATATATGCAGGATAAAGGCATTCGGGTAAATCTGGATTTCGTTTACGGCTTGCCAGGTCAATCCCCGGAAAGTTTTGAAAATACTATACGTCAGGCTTACGATGCAAATCCCGACCGCATTGTCACTTTCTCCTATGCTCACGTGCCTTGGGTGAAAGCGGCTCAGAAAGAGTTGGAGCAATATGCCATTCCGCAAGGAACCGAGAAACTGGAAATGTTTCGCCGGACTTATGAAAAGCTCACTCGCGACGGTTATGTGGCTATCGGTCTTGACCATTTTGCTAAACCTGACGATGAAATGGCGCAGGCGTTAACCGCCCACTCGCTGCACCGTAATTTTATGGGATATTGCACCATTTCGCATACAGGGCAGGTTTATGCGTTCGGAGCTTCTTCCATTACACAGCTTGACAATGCCTATTTCCAGAATTATAAAGATACACAAGCTTATATTGATGCTGTTACTGCACAAGAGACCGCTGTGGATAAAGGTTACATTATGACGGATACTGACAAGCTTTGCCGTGCCGTGATTCAGGAGATTATGTGCAATCACTTTGTCGATTTGGAGACCATGGCAGCCCGTTTCCAGCTGACTTATGGGGAACTGCAGGAGAAACTGTGTTTTAATCCCGATGCCTTGCAATCGTTTATTGAAGATGATTTAGTCAAATGGGAAAATCATAAATTGACAGTATTTCCCGAAGGCCGAATGTTTCTGCGTAATGTGGCCATGCTATTTGACCCGCTATATTCAGTGGGAACCGGACAATATTCACGAACTGTGTAAACACTCGTACCTGACAGATTTTTTCATAACGTACAGGAATAACTTTGACAATGAAACAAACGATAGATATCGCAGTGATTGGAGCCGGCTTGACCGGACTGACCACTGCCCATTATTTGAAGAAAGCCGGGAAGAATTTCCGGGTGATTGAACGAAAAAAGGTCGTAGGTGGAGATATTCAGACCGGACATGAGAATGGATTCGCTTTCGAACAAGGTCCCAGTACCGGAGTGATGAGCAACGAGTTTGTAGCAGAACTCTTTGAAGACTTGCAGGGCCTTTGCGAACTAGAGCGCCCGACTGATGCGGTGAATAAACGCTATGTGTTATATAAAGGCAAATGGGAAGCCCTCCCTTCCGGTCTGATGGGTGGTGTCAAAACCCCCCTATTTACCTGGAAAGATAAGTTAAGTCTGTTGGGAGAACCTTTTCGTAAACCCGGAACCAATCCGAATGAAACCCTGTCCGAATTGGTGCTGCGTCGTATGGGAAAAAGTTTTCTTGATTATGCCATTGACCCGTTTATCATTGGAGTTTATGCCGGAGACCCTGGCTATCTGGTTCCACGTTTTGCTTTGCCCAAACTCTATAATCTGGAGCAAAACTATGGTAGTTTCATTGGCGGTTCAGTCAAAATGATGCGCGAGAAAGCAAGAATCGAACCCAAAACTGATAAAAAGAAGAAAGAGAAAAACCGTATATTTTCGGTAAAAGGAGGCCTTTCAAATTTTATGCAGGCTCTTTACCAATCGGCTGGAACTGAAAACTTCTTGTTGGGTGTAGCCGGATTGACCATCGTTCCTGAAAATGGGATATATCATATCACAGGTAAAAACGCTGATGGCTCAATATTTGAATTAACAGCAAATAAGGTGATTACAACCACCGGCGCTTACGAGCTGGACAAGCTTCTGCCTTTTGTGGATGAGACAAAAATGCAGAATATTACCAATCTTCGCTATGCACGAGTTCTACAGATTGCTTTAGGCTTTAATCAATGGATGGGTTGGCAACCGGATGCTTTTGGCGGGTTGATATCTCATAAAGAGAATCGTCAGATATTGGGTGTTCTCTTCCCTTCTGTTTTTCTACAGGGACGTGCACCGGAAAAGGGAGCTCTCTTTTCAGTATTTATGGGTGGCGTTCGTAATAATAATCTGGTGGAGAAATCCGATGATGAGATACGTTCCCTGCTTGAAAAAGAGATTTGTGATTTGATGAAGCTGCAAGAATTTAAACCTGATTTAATCCGTATTTTTCGCTATAATCATGCCATTCCGCAATACGGGGCTGATTGTGAGGCTCGTTTTGCCGCTCTAGACCAAATACAATCCGAATATTCTGGCTTATATATTGGAGGTAACCTGCGAAATGGAATTGGAATGGCTGACCGGATAAAGCAGGGTAAAGAACTGGCTGGGATGGTGTAATGGTATTTTTGAACACATGAAATAGAATCAAATAAGGGCTGGATTTTTTGAATTCCAGCCCTTATTTGTGTATGCGTATCTTAGTGGGAATAACCTTATTCCACTTTCTCTGTCTTAATAATCAGAAGCTTATCAACACGGCTTTTGTCCATATCAACGACTTCGAATTTCAGTTCTTTATAGTAGAAAATGTCTCCCTCTTCCGGGATACGGTGAAGGAAGTGCATGGCCAGACCACCGAGTGTTGTAAATCCTAGGTTGTCAATGTCTTCATGAATCAGGATTTCCATCTTATCCATAAAGTCATCGATATTCATCGAACCATCCACAAGCATCGAGCCGTCTTCACGATAAACAATATCCACTTCATCCATTTCATTTTCTTCGGGTATTTCGCCCAATACCGCTTCCGTAATGTCGTGGAGTGTGATGATACCTTCAACAGTTCCGTATTCATTAATAACGACCCCAAAGTTGGTTGCCTTTTGCTTGAAAAGTTCCAAAACTTTTGCTGCTTTCAGATTTTCAGGAATGTAGAGAGGTTCCTGAGCGATGGATTTGAGGTCAAAAATTGCTTCTTCATTCAATAGGGAGATAATACCTTTCACTGCTATTACGCCAATAATATTATCGATATTGTCGTCACACAGGAGGTATTTACTGTATTTCTCCTCTTGTATAAGGGTGATTACTTCGTTTTGTGTCATAGTCGGCTCCATGATAATAACTTCCGAACGGTGAGTCATGATCTCGTTGGCCCGGCGGTCTCCAAAACGGAAAACATCCTTAATCATTTGCGTCTCTTCCTTATCGATTACCCCTTGTTCAGAGCTTTGATTCAGAATGAATTTCAGCTCTTCCTCAGTCATTGACTTTTCTTCATTTTCCTTAATACCAAAGAGTTTGTTGAAAAGTTTGGTCGAAAAACTGAGCAAAAGAACAAAAGGGTAAACTAATTTGGTAAGAAAAACCATCAACGGAGTGAGACTGATTGTTATTTTTTCAGGGTTATTAAGCGCTAATGATTTGGGAACCAACTCACCAATAACCAATGAAAAATAGGTAATCAGGGATACGACAATGACCACGGCAAGGTCATTTGCAATCTCATGGATGGAGTCGAAGGTTTTGAGGAAATTGGCTAAGTCTCCAGATAATGCAATTCCTCCGTATGCACCGGAAATAATACCAATCAGGGTAATTCCGACCTGGATTGTTGATAGAATTTTTTCAGGCTCGGCTAATAAAGAAATAACTTTCTTTGCGGTTTTGTTCCCTTTTTGAGAAAGAGTCTCTAATCGGGCCCTGCTGCATGATACTAATGCCATTTCATACATGGCAAAAACACCATTCAATAAAATCAAGAAACATATAATAAGTAGTTCCATTTGTTCCGTTTTCTGCAAAAATAGAAAAAAGTTGGTAGTATCTGATGTCCATAGATACAGATTCCTGTGTTCATTTAGCAAAAGGAGTTTGCTTTTGTGATATATCTGTATATATACTGAATGTTTAATTGTAGAAGTTTTGAAAGCGAATGTGAATGTTGGAACCAGGAATATGGAAACCTATTCTCGACTTTCACTGAAAAGATATAATACAAATAAGCCTTGGAATAAGATGATTATGTTTAATATTGCTGATCCAGTGCGAACAGTCATGATATGGACTTTTAATTTCAGAGTCACTATATCTTAGTTTCATTGCGTCCTAATTAGCCTGTGGAAATTGTGTGTTATATGAACTTTCTATTATCTTTGTTGCTACTAAGCTGGTGCCATAATGCTTTGTCAACTCATGAAGTTCGTTGTTTTTGGATACAATTAGAAGGACGTTTATTGTTATTTTGTGAATTATTGTTGGTTTTAGCTGTCTTTTGGGAGTTGGGCTGTTCCAATTGTTAGCTTAAAGATTGAAAACTAAACTGCTTCTTTTTTCGGAATAGCCTAAGACTTCAAAATTAACATATTGTTGATTATGGATATTGAAGCTTTGGAGATAGTATATTGTGGCTGAATATTTAAAGAGAAGAGGTTTGAATTACATTATTATGTTGAAATTGTTTCGTAACTTTTGGGAGAATATTTTGGAAAGAATGATCAATGCGAGGTATACAAGTCGTTGGATCATCTTTAGTCTGGATTTATTGTTGTCCACTGCTTCGATTGTATTGTCTTTTATTTTGACGATTAATCTGTCTCCTTTATTAGTAACGTTATTGCCGCCCTTTAAAATATTGTTGTTTGTAAATACAATATTGTACGCTGTATTTTATTTGACTTTTAAGACTCATTCGGGGATTGTCAGATACTCTAGCAATCAGGATGTTTGGCGTTTACTTGCATCGTCGTTTACGGCAAATTTTATTTTGCTTGTTTTGGGGCTTGTTTTTAGATATGGTTTTATCCCTGAACTATCGCTTTTAATTTGGAATTTTACCTTTTCTTTTGTTGGCCTGATTACCTTCCGTTTGATTATCGTGAGAATTTTTGTTTCTATCACCAGTAAAAACGAAAAGGTATTACACAAGGCTGTAGTGTATGGTACCAGTGTTGTAAGCGTTGCTATGGCAAAAGAAATTCAGGCTCATCGAAAAAGAGATTATAAATTAATTGGATTTCTGACTTCAGACTTTAATATGAATAAGAAGCGGATTCTAGACTTACCCGTATATCATTTGAATCATAATCTGAACTTTTTGAAAGCCTTATATGAAATTGATACGGTGATTTTTACCAATAAAGAGAACTTGTATAATAGTCGGGAGAATTTGTTGGATGAGTGTATGAAACTGAATCTTAAGATGATGCTGGCTAAAAGCCCTATGGATTTAATACAACACGAGGGTAGTAATAACGTAAAAGCCTTGAGAGAGATTCAGATTGAAGATTTACTAGGACGTGAGGAAATAGAAATAAGTACAGATAAAATTCGCCACCAGTTAGAAGGAAAAGTTGTTTTGGTGACTGGTGCTGCAGGTTCTATAGGGGGAGAAATAGTTCGTCAGATTGCAAAGTTTGCTCCATCGCTGCTGCTTTTGGTAGATACAGCAGAAACTCCTCTACATAATATGCAACTTGAACTAGAGGATAATAATAAAGGGTTGAATTTTAAGACAATTATCGCAGATATCCGGAATGTAGAACGCCTGAAATGGATATTTAGTACTTTTAAACCGCAGATTGTATATCATGCAGCTGCATATAAGCATGTTCCACTGATGGAAAAGAGTCCCTGTGAGGCTATTTTGACTAATGTCGATGGAACAAGAAATGTCGTAGATCTTGCCATTCGTTTCAGCTCTGAACGTTTTGTATTTGTATCGACAGACAAGGCCGTTAATCCTTCAAACATAATGGGGGCATCAAAGCGTATTGCAGAGATTTATGTTCAATCATTAGCCAAATACATAAGTCGAAGAAATATGCCGATCAAATTTATCACCACTCGTTTTGGAAATGTGTTAGGTTCTAATGGTTCGGTGATTCCCCGGTTTAGAAAACAGATCGAAGAAGGAGGGCCAATAACAGTTACCCACCCTGAAATCACCCGTTATTTTATGACCATACCAGAGGCCTGTCGTCTTGTGTTAGAGGCCGGTAATATGGGAGAGAATGGAGAGATATATGTTTTTGATATGGGTAAATCAATCAAAATAAAAGATCTTGCTGTGAGAATGATCGAGCTTGCTGGATTGATTCCGGATCAGGATATAAAAATTAAATATACAGGATTGCGTCCGGGGGAAAAGTTATATGAAGAATTGCTAAATGACCATGAGATTACCAAGCCCACGTCACACAAAAAAATTATGGTTGCGGATGTGCGGGAATATAACTTCCGTGAAGTTTTAAAATCGATAAATAGTTTAATTGAAATGTCTCGTAGAATGGATGTAAATGAAACTGTTTATAAAATGAAATTATTGGTGCCGGAGTTTATTAGTGAAAACTCAATATATGAGACATTGGATACTCATCTTGGAATCCATGAGGTTCATAAAATTGGAGCTGATAATTGAATATGATATTTTGGGTAATGATAGATAGGGGGATGTAAAAAAAGCAGCTCTAATTCTAATGAACAGAACTGCCTCTTTGACTATCTATCTCTCAATATGTTTCTTCAATTACCTGGAATGTGTATTCATTTCAGAAAAACATTCATTGATGTTTTGTGTATGATTATATTTTGAATTAAATTCAATCTCTGTCGTAAATATACCAATAAAAGAATCCAACCATCACAGCTCCTCCTACAATATTGCCTAACGTTGAAGGTATCAGGTTGTTAACGATAAACTGATACCAGGTCACAGGAGAACCATAAAAGATAGCAGTCGGGATAAAGAACATATTTGCAATGCTGTGCTCGTATCCGATAGTTACGAATGCCATTACTGGAAACCAGATGCCAATCATTTTGCTGAAAACATCTTTACCCGCATAAGCCATCCACATGGCAAGTGCCACAAACCAGTTGGCTCCAATCCCTTTCAAGAAAACTTTATAGAATGGTGCTGATGTCTTTTTTTCAGCGATGTGGTAAATCGCATCGAGCCAGGGGCCTTTAGCAAACAAATCGGTTTGATAAGTCAGGAAGTAAGCCACAAAGATTGCTCCGACAAAGTTTCCAACATATACCAGAGTCCAGTTTTTCAGCATATCCTGAATTTTCAATTTATTAGATAGGACAGGAGGTATGAAATATGCAGTATTTCCTGTAAATAGGTCAGCTCCTGCAATTGCACAAAGCATAAGTCCGATAGGAAAGGCAGCACCCATAAGGAACTTTTGTAGTCCCGGATTACTGGCTTCAAGCCCGGGTGAGCCACCACTGATAATAACGGCTAAAAGTCCGCCTAATGAAATATATGCACCTGCCAGAAAAGCCAGTGCCAGTGTCTTGTTTACGGGTGTATTAGCCCGCATAACCGCAGCATCATACACGCGGTGTATAATCTCTTTAGATGTATAGTAACCCATTTTTGGTTTTCAGTTTTTAGTTATTGGTTGTAAATCTGGTAGGAGAGTTATTCTCAGGTGGTATATCATTGCACAATTACTGCAAATAAATGGATTTTTGTTATAGACGTGTGCGTACACGTCAAATCCGGAGGATTATACCCTATTTTTTACCCTTCAACCCTGAATATTGTCCTTACCTATTGAATCTTAAATTGTCATTATTGTATGGCTTTTAAGTTATCTAATTATTAAGCCATAGTTTTTTCTTCTGGTTGGCTGATTTCGCAATCAGCCGATTTCCTAATTTACAATTACCTCTTTTACATATTGCTCAAAAATCTCTTTGGCCGCTTTCAGTTGTTCCTGTGAATTCATTTCGACCTCCGGAAGCTGATACTTCCATCCCAGTGCTTCGTATTTGTGCATTCCCAGCTTGTGATAGGGTTGTATCTCAATTTTCTGAACATTGTCCATGTCGTTTAAGAACTTGCCCAGACGATGCAGGTGTTCTGGGTTATCCGTAAATCCTGGAACAAGCACATAACGCGCCCAAACCGGGATATTCTGTTCGTTTAGGTAGCGAGCAAATTCCAACGTGCGTTGGTTGCTGCGACCGGTGATCCTGCGATGCGTATCATCATCTATTTCCTTGATGTCGAGCAATACAAGGTCAGTATATTTCAGCAACTCCTTTACGAAATCATTTAATACGCTGCCATTTGTATCAATGCAGGTATTAAACCCTTCCGCCTTGAGTGCTTTGAACAAAGCAATGAGCTCTTTTGCCTGAATTAACGGTTCTCCTCCCGATACGGTCACGCCTCCCTTTTTGCCAAAGAAAGGACGTTCATTGCGAGCCATTGACATTAGACTTTCTACGTCGTACAGTTTACCTTCACTGGTGCAGTCGATTGTATCAGGGTTGGCACAATAAAGGCATTTGAAGTTACAACCTTGCAGGAAAAATACCAGTCTGACGCCCGGACCGTCAAAGGTTCCCAATGATTCGATAGAGTGGAGTTTGATCATATGAGTAAATTAAAGCAATGAAACAAAGTGAGTGATTCATGCAAAACGCATTTATACACAAAAATGTTGGCTAAAGGCACGAAGCCGATAGCCAACAACTTTTTATTTATGAAAATTACATTGCTTCAAAGAAGGTACGTGAGATCACTTCCAACTGTTGAGCACGTGTCAGGCGAACGAAGTTCACTGCGTAACCTGATACACGGATAGTCAACTGCGGATAGTTCTCAGGGTGCTCCATTGCGTCAACCAGCATTTCACGGTTCAGAACGTTCACGTTGAGGTGGTGAGCGTTTTTAGTGAAGTAACCGTTCATGATTGAAACCAGGTTTTCCTGACGGGTTTCATCGGTCGGACCTAATGATTTTGGCACGATAGAGAAGGTATTTGAAATACCGTCTTGTGAAGTTGCATAATCGATTTTAGCCACAGAACTCAAAGAAGCGATAGCACCGCTGGCATCACGTCCGTGCATTGGGTTAGCTCCCGGAGCGAAAGGAATACCTTTAGCGCGACCGTCAGGAGTAGCACCTGTTTTGCTTCCGTACACCACGTTTGATGTGATGGTTAGGATGGACAAGGTTGGCTCTGCATTTTTATAAATTGGCAATTTAGCCAGCATATCGTTGAAGATAGCAGGAATCTCTTTTGCGAATGTATCTACGCGGTCATCATCGTTACCGTAGCATGGGAATTCACCTTCGATGTTGAAGTCCTGAGAAACACCGTCTTCGTTACGAACTACCGTCACTTTTGCGTATTTGATTGCAGACAATGAGTCAGCAACAATACTCAAACCGGCAGCACCGTAGGCAAGGTTGATTTTAGGATTCGTATCAATCAACGCCATTTGAGCTTTTTCGTAGTAGTATTTGTCGTGCATGTAGTGGATGATATTCATTGAATCATTGTACACGCGCGCTACCTGCTCCATGGTCAGTCTGAAGTTAGTCATGATCTCATCGAAATCAAGTACGTCTGATTTCAATTTAGGAATACCTTTCAATACCTGTTTGCCGGTGATTTCGCAACGACCTTCGTTGATGGCCAAAAGCAGTGTTTTAGCTAAGTTACAACGTGCACCGAAGAACTGGATTTGTTTACCGATTTCCTGGAATGATACACAACATGCGATACCGTAGTCGTCGCTTTTACGGGTTGTCTGCATCAAATCATCGTTTTCGTACTGAACAGAAGAGGTGTCAATTGACACTTTTGAACAGAACAATTTGAAAGGCTCAGGCAATTTGTCAGACCAAAGCACAGTCATATTAGGCTCCGGAGATGCTCCGAGGTTGTAAAGTGTCTGAAGGAAACGGAATGAAGATTTAGTTACTTTGTGACGACCGTCAGCCAAAGAACCACCGATAGACTCAGTAACCCAGGTCGGGTCTCCTGCGAAAATATCGTTGTAAGCATCCATACGCAGGTGGCGAACCATCCGCAGTTTCATTACGAACTGGTCGATCAACTCCTGAGCGTATTCCTCTGTGATGATACCTGCTTTCAGGTCATGCTCGATGTAGATGTCAAGGAAAGAAGAGACGTTACCCAATGACATCGCGGCGCCATCCTGCTCTTTTACAGCAGCCAGGTAACCCATATATACCCACTGAACAGCTTCCTGAGCAGTTTCAGCCGGACGGGTCAGATCAAGGCCATAGATACGACCCATCTCAGTCATATCGCTCAATGCTTTGATTTGAGCAGTCACTTCTTCGCGAAGACGGATACGGTCATCTGTCATCGGACCAAGCAGGTTATTGAGGTCTTGTTTTTTGAAAGCGATAAGTTTGTCGGTTCCGTAAAGAGCCAGACGACGGTAGTCACCGATGATACGACCACGGGCGTAGTTGTCAGGCAGACCGGTCAGGATACCCAATGAACGGAATGTCCTGATTTCAGAAGTGTATGCGTCAAACACCCCTTCATTGTGTGTTTTGGCATATTTGGTGAAGATTTCTTTCACCTGAGGATCAACCTGGATCCCATGTTCGCTGCATGCTTTTTCCACTACGGCAATTCCTCCGTAAGGTTTCATGGCGCGACGCAACAACTCATCGGTCTGCAAGCCTACGATCAACTCTTTGTCTTTGTCGATGTAGCCGGCAGCGTGAGAGGTAATGGTTGAAATGGTTTTGTTGTCAATAGAACGTACACCGTTGTTGTCTCTCTCCTCGCTGATCGCGTCGGTACAGATTTTCCATAAGTCAAGGGTACGTTGGGTCGGTTCACATAAGAAAGATTCATCACCATCGTATGGGGTGATGTTTTTCAATACGAAGTCACGGATATCGATTGCTTCCTGCCAGTTTCCGGGATTAAAAGTAGCCATATAAGAAATTTATATTTGATGGTTTGTGGTAAAGTTTCGGGTAAATTGCAATGTCTGTATTGCAATTTCGATGCAAAGATACAACAGAAAACCACACTAACAAATCCGGTTTTTATCTGAAATGGCTTTTAATCAATGAGTTTGATTTCTAACTGTGTGAAACAGCATCAATTAGCCGCTATCATTTTGCAAATAAAAAATATGCTGCACAACATATTTGTAAGCAGCATATTCATTGGTTGTAGATACCTATGTTAAAATAGTGGGTTGATCTGACGTTTTGAAATCCGGAAAAAATTCTGTATTTGGTTCCTTTGAAATAAAATACGGACTGAAATATTTTTCCCGCTAAGTTAATTTAGACCTAAAATGGATTATTTAATGTAGTTCCAGGGCATGATCAGCCGGGACGTCCTGTCCGTTCCACACTTTAGCAGCTGTCCATGGTGCGGATGGTGCACTCCAGAACTCATCTGTCTCATGTAATCCGAGCGGCAAAAAGATTGTGTTACAGAGGTATAGGCTGCCGGTGTTGATGTAAAAATCAGCCAGAGTCGGTTGACTGCCGCAAAGTCCGATGTTGAGAAAACCCTTATCCGTAAAGGTCTTCGGTGCCGAGAGGGTTTTCTTGATTACAGCGGTCAAAGCACATCTGACCTGTGCCGGAGTGAGGTTTTCCGGTAATTGCTTGCGGAGCGACATATCGGCCAGATGGTGGAAAGCGCCGCCGCGGTAGGTGATTGAACGTCCGATTACGGGAAAACTACCGTCGGCATTGATCAAACGCTCCTGGATGTCGGCGTAACGTTTTGATATCTTGTCGAGTTTGGCTTTGAATCCATTGTAGGATTTGTTTTTTTGACTGACTACGTCCAGGATGTTGTTCAGATAGGGTTGGATAACGTAGCTGTTGTAGAAATCGAGGTTGAAATTCACCCCATCCGAAAACATTCCGTCACCGGTGTACCAGTGTTCCGAAAATTCACGCATGCCGTATTCGATGCGTACCGGGTCATACTCGTATCCGTATTTGCAAAAGAAGGTTTCGATCATTCCGGTAAAGAGAATCCAGTTGCTGTACACCGGGATGGTCGGGCGAGTTGATTTGAGCGCCATTACCACCTGTTGTTTGGTGGTGTCGCTGAGGTTTTCCCACAACCAGGGGCTGCGAACCAGCGCCAGTGCAAAGAACGAGGCATCCACCAGAGGTTGTCCGCCTTTCCATTGCAGGTAATCCTTCGCTTCAGGATTAACAGCATTAGCGATACCTTTCAGCGCCCAGGTACGGTATTGGTTGCGGAGGGCGACCTCTTCCGCCGAACCGCCTTCCAGATTGATCCATGGAGCAATGCCACACAGGGTACGGGCAAAAGCTTCCAGATAGGCCACTTTGGTTCGGTTTTCGGGATTGTCGATTTTCGGAGAAAGAACAATCGGCATATTGGTTTTCAGTTGGTCTTCCGCGATGTTTTTGATGACCGGGCGGGCCACTTTGTCCATATAGATCAGCCAAAGCTGGCGTTCGTTGATGGGTTGTGTCTTTTGCTGTTTGGCGGATATTCCCGTACAGGAAATTATAGCCAGTAGAAAGAGTATTTTCTTCATTTGTATAAAGGTTTGAATCGATTGTGCTTGGTGTTCATATAATATGGTTTGCTTTGATGGTCAAAATGCCTTCCTCACAGTCATTTTGCGTTCCTCAGCATGCTTTTCCCATTCCTCACGGACATTTAGCTCTCCTCATGACCGTTTATGTGTTCCTCAGCATGTTTTGTGTATTCCTTATGCCCATTTGAGCCTTCCTTACGGTCACTCTTGTGTTCCTTAGCATGTTTTGTGTATTCCTTAAGGCCATTTAAGCCTTCCTTATGGTCACTATTGTGTTCCTTAGCATGTTTTAGGGTTTCCTTAATGCCTTTTACGTCTTCCTTACGACCACTCTTATATCGCTTCGCATGATTGTGGGGTACTTCAAGCTCTTTATGGGCAAAGTTAGCGAAGAAAAAGCATTTTCCTGAATAAAAAAAGCACCATCCGGGGGAGTAATCCTTACCGAATGGTGCCAGAGATGGAGTGTGTGTTATTTAAGCGGTGTGATTACGAATCCGTAGTTGTAAGCTTTGCCTTTGAGCAAATACTGTTCGTGCGGATAAGCGCCCCAACTGTTGTCACCACCCACGCCGCGCTGGGCGAGGTCAACGCTGAGTACAACCTCGTTGCGGGGTGTGATGTCATTGATGTGACGGTATTTTTTGCTTAAGCCCGGGTCGAAATCTTCCGGCCAGTTATTCAATGCACTTACGCTGAGAGGCTGTTGGCCTTCGATGCGGATACCTGCGCCGTCGTTGTTGGTCAGAGTGATCCAGCGGATATCGGTTTTGTAACCGTTTTCCTGCGGACGGGTGTAAGGCACATACTGGTCAGCCACTTTGCTGTTGTAAATGCCGATGAATGATGCATTGTTGCGGTCGGCATAGTTCTCCCACGGGCCGCGGCCGTAGAAGGCGAAGTTTTCAAACTGTTTGCCGAGCGACATAATCATACCGAAGCGTGGCATTTCAGGCAATTCATTCGCACCAGCCTGGTAAGATACATTGACGCTTAAAGCACCGTCAGGATTCATCGTGTAGATGACTTTGTAGTCCGAAGCCACATCTTTCAGGTAAAGGTTTGCCGTTACGATGGCTTTGCCGTTTTCCTCTTTAACCTCAATTCCTTTTACAGAAACGTGGTTGCCGGCAGTGCGCCAGATGTTGCATTTGTCCTGCATGCCGTTTCCGAAATCGTTGTCGGTCGGAGCACGCCAGAAGTTCGGTTTCGGATTCTGGTTGAAATACCATTTGTCAGCGGCTTTATAACCACCAATCATTCCCGACCATTTGTTGATCGTTACTTCCACACCCGCAGCACTCAGGGTGACGCGGTCTTTATCATCTTTCACTTTAGCCGCATTTCCGGCAGGAGTGCTTTTTACAAAGTATTTACCTTCGCCGAGTTTGAATTGCTCGCGGGCAACTTCGTGACCTTGCGGAATAACCTCAGACCCATTTCGGGCGAGGGCATAAACATTCAACAGATACTCGACACCGTCTTTGGCAGGCATCTCAGGCATCTCCAGTTGCACCTGTTTTTGAGAATCCGGGTCAAGATTCAGGTCAAATGATCCTTCCTTAATACTTTCGCCGTTTTTCAAAACCTCATATTTGAAAATGTAGTCCTGAAGATTGGTATAATGGAACTCGTTGTCCACTTCGATGATTCCTTTTTCAGGTTGAATGCCTTTGAAGTAGATATCCTGGTAGTACTTCTTAACTTCCATCAGGCCGGGATGAGGAATACGATCTGGAAATACCAGTCCGTTATGGTCAAAGTTTTCATCATTGGTGTAATTCTGGCTTCCCATGTCACCGCCATAAGCCCAGTATTTGCGACCCACTTCGTCGGTGACCTGGAATCCCTGATCTACCCAGTCCCAGATAAATCCGCCCTGCATGTTTTTGCTGCCACGGATGATGTCCCAGTACTCCTTAAAGTTACCGGAGCTGTTGCCCATCGCATGAGCGTATTCACACATGATGAACGGGCGTTTCACCTCCTTGCGGGCTGCATACTCCTTCATGTAACCGATAGAGGGATACATGGGGCAAACGATGTCGGTATTCTCTTTTTCAGCCGCCTGCTCAAACTGCACCAGACGGGTTTTGTCCCGCTCTTTAATCCATTTGTAGGTTTTGAAAAATACATCTCCGTTGCTACACTCATTACCCAACGACCAGAGAATCACAGCCGGAGAGTTTTTGTCTCTTTCTACCAGGCTATAAGTCCGGTCGAAGTGAGCAGCGTCCCACTCCGGGTGGAATGCCATATTTTCATGTCCGTAACCCATGCCGTGGCTTTCGATGTTAGCTTCATCCACCAGGTAAATACCGTATTTTTCGCAGAGTTTCACCCAGTTGATGTTGTTGGGGTAGTGGCTGCAACGAACCGCATTGATGTTGTGTTGCTTCATCATGCGGATATCTTGCATCATGGTTTCGATATCCTGATAGTGTCCGGTCACCGGATTATGCTCGTGGATATTTACCCCGTGCACATAAATGCGTTTGCCGTTGACCAGCAGCTGACCGTCTTTCAGCTCCACTTTGCGGAAACCGACTTTTGTGGAAACGGCTTCGATAAATTTACCGGCATCGTCTTTGAGCGTAAGCACCAGAGAGTAGAGGTTCGGTGTCTCATTGCTCCACAATGCCGGAGCATTGACCGCCTGAGTAAATGTTGTCTGCTTGATACCTTCAGCCGAAGCGTTGATATTCAGGTTTTGATTGAATACAACATTACCTTTTGCATCGAGTAACTGAGCATTTACCAGTCCGTTTTTGGCTGATTTGTTGTAATTGCGCAAGGTAACATCGACGGCCAATGAGCCGTTTTTATAGTTGGCATCCAAATCAGGACGGGCAAAGAAATCGGCGATACGGATATTGTCCGTACTATAGAGGTAAACGTTGCGGTCGATACCCGAAAGGCGCCAGAAGTCCTGGTCTTCGAGATAAGAGCCGTCGCTCCAGCGGTACACTTCTGCAGCGATGATGTTTTTACCGGGTTTTACGTATTTGGTTATGTCAAATTCAGCCGGGCTCTTGGTGTTTTCGGTATAACCGACCTTTTCACCATTTACCCAAACATACATCGCAGCCGTACCTCCTTCGAAATGAACAAAGACGCGGCGACCGTTCCAGCCTGAAGGAAGAGTGAAATCGCGGCGATACGAACCTACAGGGTTGTCGCTGTGGTCGATGTATGGCGGGTTTTTAGGAAACGGATAAGTGATATTGGTGTAAATGGGAATGCCATAGCCCTGCAATTCCCAGTTGGATGGAACCTTGATTTCCTTCCAGTTGACCACGTTGAAATCCGTTTTGTAGAAATCCCTCGGACGCTGATCCGGAGTCGGAGACCACTGGAATTTCCAATTGCCATTTAATGAATAGTACCAGGGAGAACTTTCATATTGGTCAGCAACAGCTGATCGTTCATCTGCGAAAGGCAGGAAGGTAGCCCTTGCCGGTTCGCGGTTAATCTGGAAAACACCGGGGTTTTCCCAGTCATTGGCGACCGCCTTCTCCTGTTTCTTTTCGGCAATAGCCGGAGTAAGCAAAAGCGAGAGAAAGCCAGTCAGTAACCATGTGTGTTTCATGTAATCGGTTTTTGTGTTTTATATGAATATCGATTATAAGACGTTTATAGTGGGGATTTTCCTTAGTTGATTCTTCCTGATTTCAGGTCAGGTGCAACCGAATCTTTCCAGCTCAGCTCCACAGACGTTTCTCCTTTAAAGGTTAAAGGCAGGAAAATGTATCTCGAATTGAAATAGTGGTTGCCATCCCAACGGTCGCCCACATAAAGGTAGCTGGTCGTCTCATTTCCTTCGATAGGAAGTATATAAGTGGATTGCGAATCAAAAGTAGTGGAATTTCCGATATCGGTCAAGTCAGACCATGGGCCACGGATGGATTTGGCATAGGCGTATTTCGCCTGATTGGGAGCCCAGCCGGTACAGCCCGAAGTAATCATGAAGTAATAATCTCCCCGTTTGACCAGTGCCGGAGCTTCACGGTGACCGCCCGGCCAAAGGGTAAGCAGATGTTCTTTCGTGTCCAGATAATCATCGGTGAGTTTGTACACCATCATATCGTAATTTTCGCGGGCAGCAGAGAGGAAATAAGCAGTACCGTCTGTGTCTTTAAAAAGCGTACAGTCGCGTGACATGTTGCCGAAAGGACGGAAGCTTTTCAGATATTTGAAAGGTTTCTCAATATCGTCGGAAACAGCCACCGCGGCGCGGGCATAACTGTAGTCGGAGCTTATTTCGTAGTGCATCCACATGACGAATTTCTTAGTCTTCTCATTATAAATGACCTTCGGGCGCTCAATATTGGCGTTGACCAGCTCCGGATTAGACTGGCGGGTAAGCAGATCGCCACGGAATTCCCAATTAATCAGGTCGGTCGAACGATAACAGGAAACAAGGACCTGATCGTGACGGTTTTCACCAATCCAGTAGTAGTATTTGCCTGCTTTGAGGAATCCGCCTCCGTGCGCGTTGATGATTTTGCCGGAGGTGTCAGTGTAGTTGCCTCCGTTGACGATTGTCTTTTGTGGGTTTTGGGCGATGGCACAGAAGTATATGCCTAAAGAAATGAGAATTGAAAAAAATAATAACCTTAACTTGAGCTGCTTTCTCATTGATTTGACTTTTGACTGGTTAATACCTATTGAAAACCTATTGTGATAACGAGTACTATTCTCTATTTGCAAAAGTATAAGCTAAATAACCAACGTGGGGCGATTATTCGTTCAATAAGGATTGAAAATAATTCTGTCACAAATTGGTGGTAATTCAGATTGTTTTTGCAATGAAAGGTCATATTCTGAACGGTTTAACGCTTTTCGATGAAACATCTGTTACCTGAAATGACCAAATATTACTCATTCGAGGTGAAATATTACACTATCGGAGTGAAATGGAGTTCCAGTTTATCGGTCGATTTCATCTTCAGGTCGAAATGTAATGCCAATATAGGGCGTAAATAAAGAATAAAAAAAGAGGATTTCCTCACGGAAATCCCCTCTCGAAAATATAGTTCTTATGGATTGTACAAAGAATTGTACCTAAAATTTGAATGGAGCTTTAGACAAATAGACGCGGTAGTCTTTGACTACACCGACATTGCTTTTGTCTCCGCGTGGCAGGATGCGGAATCCTTTCACGTTTACATTTTCACCCAAATCAATCACCACCTGGTGCGGATGTTTGGTTTTGCTGCTGGTTGTCTGGGTTTGCCAGATCACAGACTCCTGCAGGTCGAAGATTTTGTCAGCCGAGTTATTTACGGTAGTTACCTCTTCGCTATCGGCATAAAGCACTCTCCAAAGTTGTGATGAAATTGCTTTACCATCTTCTCCAATCAGCTCAAATTCGGCAATCGAAGTTACCGGGTCATTTGCATCCTGAGCGTTGAGCGCTTCGAAGCAGAGGTAGCGACCGTTCTGCATTTGGTCAAAAGTGATGGCTTTCCATCCGTTTCCGGCAGGAAGCGAGCCTGTATTCACCGGTTTCACGCCGGTCAGGTCAAGGTTTTGACCTTTTTTGCGGTGTAGCAGGGATTCATCCTGAGCCGTTTTGTCAAGGATCGGGTGATTAAGACCGGCAATTGTCGTTGCAGATGGTTTATCCACATCCAACACAATGATCTCGTTGACTCCTTTTTTCAACCAGCAGGCAGGAACAAACAAGGTCTGCGTCGGTCCGATTTTCCAGAAACGACCCAGGTTGCGTCCGTTGAGCCAAACCATACCTTTGCCCCATTTGCTCATATCGAAATAGGTGTTGCCGGTTTTGTTAAGGGTAAATGTCGCTTTATACCATGCAGGGCCTTTCGCCGGAGCCGGTTTGTATTTCTTGTTCTGTTGGAACGCGTAATCCACCGGGAAGTTATACACCGACCAGCCTTTCAGTTCGGTTGTGTTATTACCCTCCGAAAGTTCCACCTTTTTGGTAATCCCTTTCCGGTCGATAATCGCCTCGCTGTAGTTGATGCGGCCCATCGCTTCGACGAGGATATCCAGTCTGGCAGGAGATGCTGTAGCCGGTATTTCTACCTCCCGGTCACCCAGGCGCCGGTCAAGTTTACCGACGATCTTACCATTTACGAAAATGGTAGCCCAGTCGTGAACATCGCTGATGGTCAGCTTTCTGATTTTGGCAGACGCCGGGATGGTAGTGCGGTAAAGGATAGAACCCCAGCCCTGGTCAAAGAACTCCATCGGCTGGATATCTTCGCTCTTTTTAGCAACAGGCAGGTTGTCAAACAGACTGGCAGTCTGGATGAATTTAACGGCCGGAATTTCAATCGTTTTTTCAGGATAAGCCGGAACATCAGTCAAAGTTTCTCCTTCCTGAAGGTAGTTTTTCAACAAATCACGAACGGCATAGAATTTATCCGTAGCATGTCCTGATTCGTCAATCGGTGCATTGTAATCGTATGATGAAGTAGTAGGGGCAAATGAAGGAGAATTGGAACCTGCCCAGTGACCGAAGGATGTACCTCCGTGAGCCATGTAAAGGCTGAAGGAGACTTTCTTATCCATCATATCTTTGAGGCTTCCGATGAATGAACTGATGGAACGGGTTTCGTGCGGACTGCCCCAGTGGTCAAACCATCCGGTCCAGTATTCGCTGCACATCAAAGGAGCATCAGGATTGAGTTCCTTGAATTTCTTGAATTGGTTGTCGATGTTGGAACCGGCGCCGAAGTTCAGCGTACTGGCTACTCCCGGTACATTGTAACGGTCAAAGTTGGAAGACCAGTCGCAACGGAACAGTTGCACTTTGTCGAATCCGGCAGCACGTATGCCATCGCGGATGATGGACATGTAAGCGGCATCATTGCCCCATACACCGTATTCGTTTTCCACCTGTACCATGATGATCGGGCCACCGTTCTGTATCTGGTATTTAGCCAATTGTTTACCGGCTTCGTTGAGGAAAAGCTTGGTTCTTTCCACGAAATAGCTGTCAGCCAGTGTGCGGACTTTCAGGTCTTTCTTTTTCAGTAACCACCAGGGGAGGCCACCCATTTCCCACTCCGCACAAACGTATGGACCCGGACGAAGGATACAATACATGCCGTTTTTCTGAATCAGACGAACGAATTCAGCTACATCTTTGTCTCCTGAAAAATCGTACACTCCGGGCTGTTGCTCATGATAGTTCCAGAACAAGTAAATACAAATGGTATTCATCCCCATTGCTTTACACATCTGGATACGATGCTCCCAGTAGGGTTTCGGGATACGGCTGTAATGCAATTCACCAGCGCGTAAGATAAAAGGTTTTCCGTTGAGCAGGAACGTATTCTTTCCGGCAACGAAGTCGCCGCCCTGCGTTGGATTGGCCTTTACAAGACCCGGCGCCAGCAGGAGGGCGATCATTAATGATAAAAGAATCTTTTTCATTCAGTTCTCTTTGCGTTTTATTTGTGAAATAATAGTGTGTTTTGTGTTACTTATAGCTCTAATGCGTTTACTTTTTATCAGTGAACCGGACTAACTCGGAGGTTGCCAATAGAAATGCCCCTACACCGAAATTAGCTGTGGAATTTGCATCGACTACCTGTCCCGGAATGGCCTTTTCTCCGATGGGCTGCACATATCCGATTTTGCCGTTTAGCTGCAAAGCCGTGGTTGATAGATATTTCCAAGCTTTCATTGCAGCAGGCAGATATTTCTTTTCTTTCAGGTAACCGTTGTTGATTCCCCAAAGCAGACCGTAGGTAAAGAACGCTGTTCCGCTGGTTTCATAACCCGGAGCATGATTTGGGTCAAGCATGCTGCGTGTCCAGTAGCCCTCTTTTTGCTGGTGTTTGATGATGGCTTTGGCCATATCGCGATAGTGCTGTTCAAACAGGCTCCGGTATTTGTAATCTTTCGGCAAATCCTGCAGCACTTTAGCAAGACCGGCGAAAATCCATCCGTCACCACGCGCCCAAAAGTCTTTCTTGCCGTTTACGCTCTTGTGTTTAGGATAAACGTATTTGGCATCACGGTAAAAAAGTTTGGTTTTAGAGTCATACATGATACTTTTGGCGTATTGAAAGTATTCATGCAGCTTTTTCAGATACAGCGGATTGCCTGTTATTTTGTACATTTTGGTCATCACCGGCATTACCATGTAAAGTCCGTCGGCCCACCACCAGTAATCGTTTTGAGGTGTGCTCATCTCATATTCCATCACCTCGCGTGCACGGGCTATCTTTTGAGAGTCTGGTGTCAGGTTGTACAAATCAGCATAAGTCTGGAAGCATATTTGCCAATCACCGAATAAAACGTATTCAGGTTTTTCTCCATAGGTGTATTTCCATTTTGATTTGTCGTTGGAAGTTGCCCCTTTCCAATTGTTCTGCTCAGCCCATTTTTCCGAATATTTACGGTACGCTTCATTTTTAGTGATATAATACGCTTCCATATTTCCGGTATGGTAAGCTGCATTATCCCAAAACGGATTGCCCGGATCGGTATGTGTATTTTGCCAGTAATCATTTACTTTTTGGATAATGCTGATTAATTCTGATTTCGTCGGTTTCTGTTGCGCAGGCAGATAAGCACTAAAACAAAAAATAAGGAATGCGATAAAACTGGTTTTTTTCATGTTTACTTAGGAAAAAGAATTAGAGGAATCAGCGTACAAAAATAATAACCTATTGACTAAATGTCTCTACACAATTCCGATAGTGCAAAATTATACTATGACAGACAGCATCGGGTGGATAATCCGTTCAATATGGTAGATGTGTTTGCATAATGGTCCGTTGCACTGTTTTTCATTTCCATGGCTGCTGCAAAATTATCAACAATAGCAGTTTTTAAGGTGTCTTATATATGCAATAAGGGTAATAATAATGCCATTTGCGGAATATGCAGTTTGTCAGCCATTTGTTCCTTAAATAAAGAAAAAGGAAAGTGTTGACCTGATATTATATACACAATGACGATTTAGAGACGGAGGGAAATATTGTTAGTGGATAACTTTGCAATGTACAAGAATATATGATTTATGAATTTCTACCTATCCATAAAAAAACGCCTGAGTAAGTCAAATTTCCCATGCCGGGGAGTTGCCCTACTTTCGTTGTTGGCCTTTTGCGATATGAATGCGCAACAAGTCAGCACCTTTAAAATAGATCCGACGGAAAAGTACCAAACCATTGAGCATTTCGGGGCGTCCGATTGCTGGAGCATGCAAGCCGTCGGCTTATGGTCGGAACCAAAAACAAAGCAGATTGCCGACTGGCTGTTTAGCCTCGAAACCGGAAAGAACGGGCAGCCCAAAGGAATTGGCCTTTCGATGTGGCGATTCAATATCGGTGCCGGAAGCACAGAGCAGGGAAACGAAAGCCAGATTGGCTCGCCCTGGATGCGGACAGAATGTTTTCTGCAATCTGACGGTTCTTATAACTGGGAGAAGCAGAAAGGACAGCGCAATTTCCTGAAATTGGCGAAGGAGCGTGGTGTCAATAAGTTTCTCGGATTTTTTAATTCACCTCCTGTCTATTTTACCCAAAACGGACTGGCAACCAATACCGGTAGGGGAGGAACATTCAACCTTAAACCGGATTGCTACGATGATTTTGCCCTTTTTATGTCGAATGTGGCTGAAGGTTTGGAGAAGCACGATGGCATTCATCTCGATTACATTTGTCCGGTGAATGAACCCGACGGACATTGGAACTGGATTGGTCCGAAACAGGAAGGAACACCGGCTACAAACCGTGAAATCGCTCACCTGATAAAAGAGACCAGTAAGCAGTTTGCTTCAAGAGGATTGTCAACTCAGATTCTTTTACCCGAATCATTTGATTATAATTGTATCTTCCGCGTTCATCCGTTAAGTGGGCCGGCAAGAGGAAATCAGGTGCAGACCTTTTTCTCCGGTGACAGCACCGATACCTATCTCGGTAATCTTCCGAATGTTCCCCGTAGATTGGTGGGACATAGCTACTGGACGACGACACCGCTCTCTGATTTGAAAAATATCCGCCGGATGATGAATGATTCCCTACAGAAATATAAAGTCGGATTTTGGGAAACGGAAGTCTGCATTATGGGAAATGATATCGAAATCGGTGGAGGAGGCGGCTATGACCGCACGATGAAAACGGCGCTTTACGTTGCCCGGATTATTCATCATGACCTTGTGTATGCCAATGCTGGCAGTTGGCAGTGGTGGAGGGCTATCGGCGGCGATTACAAGGATGGACTGCTCAGAATGTTTACCGACCGGATGAATGAAGAAGGTGATGTGGTTGATTCCAAGCTGCTTTGGTGTCTGGGAAATTACAGCCGGTTTATTCGTCCGGGAGCAACAAGAATTGGAGTACATGCGTATGATAAAAACGGGCAGGAAGTTGCTGACGGTGCCACTGATCAACAGGGCGTTATGACTTCGGCTTACAAAAACAGTGATGGTACGACCGTTGTCGTGATGATCAATTACGCAAATCATCCTAACAAAGCCAGATTATCGGTCGGTAAAGCAAAAATGGATTGGAAAGCGTATAGAACTTCAGATGTTGCAGGAGAAGATCTCCTTCCGGTCGGACAATTCAAAAACAATCAGAATATAATATTCCCTGCCCGATCAATAACAACATTTGTGTCAGAGTAAAATATACTGATGATAGTCGAAACCTGACAGGTTTTCAAAACCTGTCAGGTTTCGACTATCAGAAATTAATCACCTCTCTGGGCAACACACCAAATTCATTGCGGAAACAGCGGCTAAAATATTTGGGGTCAGAAAAGCCGCTCGCATAGACCACATCAAGGACATCGCCGTTGCGTCTTCCGAGCAGCGATTTGGCATGGTTAAGTTTGACCGAACGGATGAATGCGATGGGAGAGAGCCCGGTAATGGATTTTATTCTCCGGTAGAGGGTTGATTTTGAAGCTCCCAGGTCAAAGGCCAGGTTGCTTAATCCATAGCCGGTATCCGAAATATTATCTTTAATCAGATTTGTTACTTTTTGGAGCATCAGTTTGTCGTTTGACGGAACTACAACCTGACTTTGCGATTGCTTTAGTTTTTCCCGAAACAATTTCGGAGATAACCCATATCTCCTTCTGAAGCTATAGGTGAAATGTTTGGGACAATTGAAACCAACCTTTCCAGCCACTTCTGCAACCTGGAAGGATGTATCTGTCAAAATCATCTGGGCGTAACGCATCCTGAGATAGAGGATGAAATCACAGGGAGAGACTCCTATCAGCGAATGTATTGTCCGGTGCAGGGTCGATTTCGAGATACACATGTCTGAAGTAAACCTGTTCAGGTCAAAGCCATGATCAGACAAATGGTCGGTAATGATTTCCAATGATTTGATCAGGAAATCTTTTTGTTTGAAATAGGCTTTTACGAAAGGTTCACCGGAAATACTTTTCCCGCACTCCACTTCGAAGAACCGAATGACATCATTTGTAATCAGTTTCTTGTAAATTACATCACCTGTTTTTTCCGGAATGGGAAAGGGCGAAAGATTTTTCAAGTAATCCGGGAATGAAATCATGGTATTTTGCATAACACACAAATTGAATTAAACCGATTCGTTGTTTGTTTTCAGTTTCTGGGGCTTATGCAAATGTAGTCAGTGTACGGTCAGAGGATAGATTGTAAATTCATCATTATAGATACGTAAATCGTTCAGGGGGTAAGCAGATGTATATTGGGTTTGTTTTTCAGGTAGATAGAAATAAGAAAGGCTGTCTCTTTTCAATGGGACAGCCTTTCGGTAGATTATATTAAAGAGGAAAATGAACTTATCTTCTCCCTACTAATTCTTCGCATCCTTGATATTCCGGAGGTAATCCGACGGGGTCTGACCATAAACCTCTTTAAAGCATTGACGGAAGTAGGTCGGACTGTTCATTCCCACCATAAACGCCACTTCGGAGATGGTGTATTTACCGGTCAACAACAGACGTTCGGCATTCTGTATTTTGATTTTGCGCACCAGCTCATTGGCCGACATATCGGTCAACGCTTTCACTTTCCGGTAGAGGGTAGAGTGGCTCATATTCATTTTCTCGGCTACAAAGGCTATATTCACCTGCTCTGCTTCCAGATTCTTCTCCACGATATCAGTGAATTTATCCAGAAACTCTTTATCCAGGTTGTTCAGCGATTCGGTGATGATAGCCTGCTTTTGTTTCGGTGCCGAAGCAAAAGAAGCCGCTAATTTTTTTCTGGCTTCGAGCAGGTTGTTGACACGGCTCTGCAGCAGAGCTGCGCTAAAAGGCTTGGTGAGATACGAGTCCGCCCCGGTAGAGTAACCCTCGGTCTTGTCCTGCAACGAATCCTTGGCCGTCAGCAAGATCAACGGAATATGGCTTGTCCGCACATCTTCTTTCAGTATCTTACAGAGCTCCAGACCATCCATGATCGGCATCATGATGTCGCTGATGATAATGTCGGGAGTTCGTTCGAATGCCTGTTCGACACCGGATTTACCGTTTTCAGCTTCAATGATATCAAAATCATCCTCAAAGGCATTGGCGATGTATTCCCGGATTTCGGCGTTATCTTCTACGATAAGCATCAATCCTTTCTGGTTTTCCAACTGATGTTCTATTTGCTCCGGCGTTTTGGTGGCAGCTTCGGTATGAAGCGCTTCCGGATACTCGTTGCGGGTTTTCAGGCGGAACTTAAATGAAGAGCCTTCCCCCGCAACACTTTCGACAGAGATGCTGCCCTGATGGATCTCGGCAAGATTCTTAACCAAAGAGAGCCCGATACCTGAGCCGGAAACATGATGCTCGTTTTTGACCTGATAATAACGGTCGAAAATACGTCCCAAAGCTTCAGCCGCAATTCCCAGACCGGTGTCGCGGACTTCAATTTCGGTAAGCAGATTTTCCGCTTCATATACATTTCGCATAAAGATGGCGATTTCTCCCTGTTTTGTATATTTTAGCGCATTTGAAATCAGATTGTCCAGTATAATGGTAATGATTTCCGGGTCGTAATAGAGCGTTGTCTCTTCCGTTTCGATGGAAACCCGGAATTTGATATTCGAGTTCTGATTTAATCCTTCATATTTCAGTTCGATATCCCGGATGACTGCGCCCAAATCACCTTTGACAACACACAGGTTTCGGTTATAAGTTTCTGTTTTCCGGAATTCCAGAATCTGGTTAATCAGATTCAGCAGACGGGTCGCGCTGCGGTGTATCAACGATATCTTTTTGATATGCGTCTGCGAGAGGGTGTTATCTTCCGATAAATCTTCCAGTGGACCGATAATCAACGTAAGCGGAGTGCGCAGTTCGTGTGCGATGTTGGTGTAGAAACTCAATCGTTCGTCATTGAGTTCCTGTTCCTTCTGGTGATTCTGCTGTTCGAGATAGAGGCTGTTTTCCAGATCCAGTTTGCGTTTGTAGAATCTCACCAGGTATTGGGCCAGCAATACAATCAGTATAAAGTAAATGAATTTGGCCCACCAGGTTAGCCAGAAAGGTGGATTGATAACTATATCCACAGAGGTGATTTTATCGGACCACTCCTGGTTACGAAGGCGGGATTTTACCCGGAACTCATACCTGCCCGGAGGAATATTGCGGAAAGTAACTTTCTTTTCATTTCCCACATTATACCACGTATTTTCCAATCCTTTCAGCATATAGGCATATTCGGTCTGTTCGCTCATGCCATAATCCAGTACGTTAAATGAGATTGTAAAGGTATTCTGGTAGTACTTCAGCTCTATCTTATCGGTAACCGGCAGATTAACTGCGTTTTCCGGTTGGGCAACCCGCTTATCGAAATAGCAAAAATCGGTAATATTAGCCGGAGCGGGCTTTTGATTCAAATGAATTTGAGTGGAATTAAAGTAACAGACCCCACTTTGAGAGCCAAAATAGATCATTCCGTTTTTTGTACGGGTAACCGTGCCGGGAACAAAATTTGCACGGGGGATTCCATCCAGAGAATTGTAGTTGACAAATTTATTTTCCCTGACATTAAACTGGCTGATACCGGTATTGGTACTAAACCAGATTTGGTCGGGTTTTCCCTCGGCAATGGCACAAACATAGCTGTCGGCCATTCCCTCTTTTTCCGTAAAAAGCTTGTAATGGAAATTATTTAAAGAGTTGAATAAGACCAATCCTTCCCACGTACCTACCCACATCCGGTTTCGGGAGTCGCGGAAGAGATGGGTAATGGCGTTGGAACAGAATCCGTTGTTCTTGTTGAAGCTTTGCAATAATTTAAAGTCCGGAGTAAAGATGCTCAGGCCCTGACCGAGGGCTCCTATCCACATACGTCCTTTGGCATCCTGAGAGATACTGATGATTACATTGTCCTGAAGTTGGGAGTTGCTTGATGTATAGTATTTTACATTACCGTTTGAAGGATTGTAAACGTAAAGTCCCAGGTTTGTCCCCACCCAGATGTTTTTATCCTTATCTTCAAACAGGGAACGGATGCTGACGTCGCTTTTTATGGCAGTAATGGGTATAAATCTCCGGGATCCGGAGTCGTATTTGGTTAGAGGACCACTAGCCGAGCCCAGCCAGAGATTGCCTTTGGAGTCTTTGAGGGCAGATATGATAAAATTGTCGGGAAGGTCACCTGTTTCTTTGCCGAAATGATGGGTTTTCGTCCCGTTTTCAAATAAATCGATGCCGCCGCCGTCAGTGCCGACCCACACTTTGCCATCATTATCAACGCATAATCCCGTCGCCACTTTGTTACTCAGATTATTTTTAGCACCGCGCAACGGAGAGTAAGACCAGGTATTAAAAAACCGGTTTTTACTGCTGATAACATTAATGCCTCCTCCGTAAGTTCCTATCCAGATGTTGTTAAATGAATCCTGAAAAATATCTTTTACGGATTGGTGGGAGAGACCGTTTTCATCTTCGGTAACTTCGATGTGGCGAAAAGAGATATCATTCGGATTTAAGGGGGAGTTGAGGTTCAGGATGTTAATTCCGCCCTGGTTTGTGCCAATCCAAAGATTGTCATTGGGCATTTCGCGGATGGAAAGTATCCGGTTGCTGGATAAGGAGTTTGCTTTGCCGGGGATATTCCGGAAAACGGTAAACTTCTCCGTTTGTGGATTAAAGAGAGCCAGACCGTTATTAGTTCCTACCCATACATGATTTCTTTTGTCGATGTAAATGCAGTCGACTTCTGTCCCGGGAAGGGAATTGGGGTCATTGGCTTTGAAGGCATAGTTTTTTACTTTTCGCTCTTTGATGGACAATACGCTCAATCCGTCGAATACATGTCCGATGTAGAGCTTGCCGTGCCCGTCATCGGCAATACACCACACGTGATTGCTTACCAATCCTTTGACAGTCGATTGGTTATAGTGGGTGAAATATTTAGTCTTCTTGTCGAAGTAATCCACCCCGAAGTGATAGGTGCTTAACCACAAATTGCCATCTGAAGCCTGAGCCAGATTGGTGATGTCATTGGTAACAACATTGAAAGGAGAGGGTTGATCGCTGGTGTAATAAGTAAATTCCCCCGTTTTTGTATTGAAGGCGTTCAGTCCGGTGCGTTGGGTGGCAATCCAGACGATATTATCATCCCGGTCGGCCAGCACTTTGTTCAGCTCGTTGCTGTTTATGCTGGTAAGCGGTGTTGTATTTTTCTTATAGACCCTGAAACTCTGTCCATCAAAACGGTTGAGGCCCGATTCGGTTGCAAACCACAGGTAACCGTCCCGATCCTGAGTAATTCCGACGATGTAACTGTTGGATAATCCCTGTTCCATCCCCAGCTTTTTGATGTTAAAGGGCTGGGCAAGTAGTAAGATGGGAGATAATAAAAATAGTAAGAAGGAAAAGGTTTTCATCGGTCAAGGGTTGAATATTGGGCTTTTCTTTATTTGATAATGATTTGTCGTTTGACATTTAACTCTATAACAATCAATTACAGACAATAGATTAAGCGTGTCAGTAAAAAGAACCAATCAAAGTTAACCAATAATTTCCGGATGTGTCATATAGACTGACGGATTGCTGAAAAAGTGATTGTAAAATGACTGTTTTGCAGTTGGTCTGTTAAGCGAAAATGGCTCGTCATGATACGGAATAAAGTATTCCGACTGATCAGAAATATAGTAAAGCCTGCAAAAATGCGACAACCTGCAGATAGTTGCTTTACGATATTAAGTTGATATTTACCCTCCGGATGATATTTATTGCACCGACACGAATAATATTAGCATTGCTTATTATCGCGTAGCTAATATCTTTTGATACTGCAATTTCTCAAACCCAAAAGGCTTGTCTGTAATGTCTAAACCATAGTCCTTGCCTTTATTTGAAAGATCATAATCGGGCGGATCCAGGTACTGTTTCCTGGATTGTTTCCAATTCGAATTTACTCCGGGGATAAGAAAGGGTTATTTACAGGTTTGCTTTAGGTTGATTTTAAGTATTAAGAATTGATACACATTACTTATGCAGTGATGACATAGAGATAAAATAGTCTTTATAAAGACTATTTTATCTCTATGTCATCACTATATAATTACTATTATATGTCTATTATATCTTATACTAAACTTAAAATAGACGTAGAGAGAACAGATATTGAATATAGATGGCCGAACTGCATTTTCTGTACTAATTCTGATGGTGATCTAATCGAATGAATCCTCCGCTTCTTTTATTAGGCTATTGTGAGCTCAATGTTTTGATTAAAGTATATTATGCAACATCGGCGTATATTGTTTGATACATAATGATACTAATAGTGGATAGGGATCAAGGTATATTTGCAAAGTATTATTCGATTACTATTTTTTAGTAAGATGGATAGTTGATTCGAAATACAACTAATTAGTGTGGTTTCTTATGTTTTGATAGATATTAGTTTTGATTTGTTGAGGCTGATTGTCCTGCTTCGGTAGTTACAATCAGTCTCTTTTTATTCTGAAGGTGTAACTTTAATATTGAGGTTTATATCGTTTATAGAGTGCGTATATCATGAAAAGCCCCCTCTTCCTACTACTAACTACAATGCAGATAGGCGTTTCGAACCTCGTATCGAAACATCCTATTTGCAAAATAAAACGTAGATGTTACGAATTTCAATCGTTATTCAACATTTTGGGCGGTCTCATGCACCTGATTGATTGAAGAAATTAATTATTTTGGTATATATTAAAAATTGATGTGATGAATATGATCAAATCTTTTTCATTGTTTTTTATAGTGATGCTCTCTACACAAATTTGTTTTGCTAAAGCAAATCCTGTTGAGATGAAGTTATCGTCTCCCGACAAGCAAATAGAATTACAAATTAAAGTTGGTTCTGAACTAAGCTGGTCTTTAGTTCAATCCGGTGAAACGATAATTACGCCATCAAATATATCTTTGCAGTTGGCTGATGGAAAAGTGTTAGGCAAAGATGCTAAGATCAAGTCGACCAAACGGAATTCGACAAATACAACCATCACTGCAATAAATTACCGAAAAAAAGAAGTCGCAGACAATTATAACCAGATGACCATTACCTTCAAAGGCAATTATGGTTTGATTTTCAGAGCCTACAACGACGGTGTTGCGTATCGTTTCTTTTCTACCAAAAAAGGCGGGATTGTGATTGCCGATGAACAGGCAAACTTCAACTTCAAAGCCAACCACAAAGCATGGATACCTTACGCACGAGACCCTCGTGAAGGCGATAAATTTCAAACGCCTTTTGAAATTATCTATGACCAAACTCCTATTTCTCAATTCTATCCCGATTCGCTTGCTATTCTTCCGCTGCTGGTCGATTTGGGGAATCAAAAGAAGGCCCTGCTGATGGAAACAGACCTGGAAGATTATCCCGGAATGTATCTTGGCCTTAACAAACAAACAAAACAAGGATTTCAGGGCGTTTTTCCAAAATACCCCCTGAATGAAAGAACTGGAGGCTATGAAACCTTGAACTACTGGGTAAGCAAACGGGCAGATTTTATCGCGAAAACGACAAAGTCTCGTGAATTTCCGTGGCGTGTGGTTTTCATTAGCAAAAACGATAAAGAATTGGCCGACAACGACATGGTGCAACGGCTGGCAGCTCCTTCGCGAATTGCGGATGCCTCATGGATTAAGCCAGGAAAGGTAGCATGGGACTGGTGGAACAACTGGAATATCTCGCACGTAGATTTCAGAGCTGGGATTAATACCCCCACTTACAAATATTACATCGATTTTGCTTCGGAGTATGGCGTTGAATACGTGGTTCTTGATGAGGGTTGGTACAAAAAACACGATATTCTGACGTCATCCGAAGAAATCGATCTCAAGGCGATACTCGATTATGCTAAAAGTAAAAATATCGGGATTATTCTTTGGTCGTCTTGGCACGATCTGGATGTTGTGAAGGAAAAAGCTTTTGAAAAATATGCTGCGATGGGCGTAAAGGGCTTTAAAGTGGACTTCTTTGATCGCGACGATCAAAAGTCGATGCGCTCGTGCTATGACATCGCAGAGTTGGCGGCACAGCATAAAATGTTGCTCGACTATCATGGTATGAAACCTTCGGGCATTCAAAAAACATGGCCTAATGTGCTCAATTTCGAAGGTGTGAAAGGATTGGAAAATGTGAAATGGGCGCGCGACAATATGCCTCCTTACGATGTTACGCTTCCGTTTATCCGCATGATGGCGGGCCCGATGGATTATACTCCGGGTGCTATGCGCAATGCGACAAGAGACAATTATCAACCTTCCAACTCAATGCCAATGAGTCAGGGAACCCGGGTGCATCAAATGGCTATGTATGTGGCGTTTGAAGCGCCATTGCAAATGCTGTGCGATAATCCCACCGCTTACCGCAAGGAGGCAGAATGTACACGTTTTATTGTAAAAGTACCAACAGTTACAGATCGCACGGTTATTTTGGATGCGAAAGTATCGGAATATCTTGTAACGGCACGCAGCAAAGGCAACAATTGGTACGTAGGGGCGTTGACCAACTGGGATGCCCGCAAGTTGACTATCGATTTGTCTTTTCTGCCTGAAGGAAACTATAAAGCCGAAATATTCAGTGATGGTATTAATGCCGATCGTGATGCCACCGATTATAAACGGGAAGAAAAGATATTCACCAATAAAGATAAGATAGTAATTAATCTGGCAACAGCTGGCGGTTGGGCCGCCCGATTTGAAAAACAATAAGAGACCACTACCATGAAAAAAAATATTTTAAGTGTTGCACTTTGTTTATTTGCAGTGTTGGCGTCAGCGCAAATAACCTTGCCCAAGGTTTTTGGCGATAGCATGGTTTTGCAGCGCAATATTCGCATTCCTGTTTGGGGGAATGCTGTGCCCGGTTCGCAAATTGTTGCCCAGCTTGGGAATAGTATTGTTAATGTGAAAACCGACAAAACGGGAAAATGGATGGTTCGTTTCCCGAAATTCAAAGCGGGCGGACCCTATACACTAACGATTGCAGAAGCTGGAAAACAGACTAAGATTCAGTACAAAGGAATTTTAATCGGTGATGTGTGGTTGGCTTCAGGCCAATCAAACATGGATTTTCACGTTCAGCAGACTCAGGACGCAAAAAACGAGATAGCAAAAGCGAATTATCCGCAGATACGTTTTATTGTGGTGGCTCAGGATATGAAATTAACGCCTCAAAACGATATTCTTTCGGGTAAATGGAAAGTTTGCAACCCAACCAATGTGAAGGATTTCTCGGCGGTGGCTTACTTTTTTGCACGTAAGATACATATGGATCAAAATGTACCGATCGGAATTGTTCAACCGTCGCGGGGCGGCACTCCGGTAGAAGCATGGACAAGTCGCGAAAAATTACTTTCATCGCCCATCACACGGGCGAGAACACTGAGCAACGATACGCTTACTCCGAACCATTTTGTACAGGATAGTTTGAATTGGGTTCGTATGTGGGATATTGTTTATCACCCACAAAACAACACAGATAAAATTTTCACGTCAACAGATTACGACGATTCTTCCTGGAGGATTGTAGAAATGCCCGGGTCGATTAAGAATTTCGGTATTGGGGCTTATGAAGGAATGGTTTGGATGCGGAAGAAGGTTATCTTGCCCGTGTCCTTTTCAGGGAAAGACCTGATACTGAATATCGGCCACCCCGAAATGAACTATTCGCTCTATTTCAATGGTGTTGAAATCTGTAAAACGGTATGGAATGGCGCCCAAACACATACCTATTCTATTCCGGCCGGTATTGTAAAGAAGGGAGAGAATACAATTGCGGTACGAATAGCTATGATTTGGGGCAATGGTGGGATAACCCCTCCGGCAGAAGATCTGTATCTGGCGGATGGAAAATCTAAAATGTCCTTAGCCGGGAAATGGCTCTATCAAAAAGACGTGGAACCATCATTCCCGATAAGAAACAATTATCAGTATTATCCTACAGTGCTTTACAATTCAATGATTCATCCGCTTATTCCATTTGGAATCAAAGGTTTCCTTTGGTATCAGGGAGAAGCGAACGATTCTGCAGCGTATAATTACAGGAAATTGTTCCCGATGATGATTTCCGATTGGAGAACACGTTGGGGACAAGGTGATCTTCCGTTCTTATTTGTACAGTTGACCAATTATAAGAAAGGGCAAGCTGAACCGATGGAAAGTGAATGGGCAGAATTGCGCGAAGCACAGACCATGACGCTTTCGCAACCCAATACCGGTATGGCTTGCATTATCGATGTGGGCGATGCGGATAATATCCATCCAACCAACAAGCAGGAGGTGGGTCACCGTTTGGCATTGATTGCCGAAAAACAGGTTTACCAGCAAAATGTGATTGCGAGTGGTCCGATGTTTAAAAATTTCAGTATCAATGGAGGGGAAGTTTCCATTCGTTTTTCAAATATAGAAAATGGGTTGAAAACCCGTGATGGAAAGGACGTAACCGGCTTTGCCATTGCTGGAAGTGATAAGCATTTTTATTGGGCAAAAGCAACGATAAAAGGCGATCAGGTGGTGGTTTCTTCTGACAAGGTAACCAATCCGGTGGCCGTGCGCTATGCCTGGGCGGATAATCCTGTGTGCAATTTGGTCAATTCGGAAGGCTTGCCTGCTGTACCTTTCAGAACGGATAGCTGGAAAGGGATTACGCAGAAATAAAAAAGCAGAAATTCTAGTTTGTCCAGCTCGAATATATTCAACTGAAATGTTCTTAACTTTATATCTAAAATAAAATGAAATACAAAATCGCTTTTTTGCCTCGTTCACATAGTTGGGGCTTTCTCTATACCCTTATTTTATGCGGACTTCTATGGTCTGGATCTATAAAGGCAGATCTACCAACAGCACCGCAACTTGCCAGCAAAATGAAAGTTGGCTGGAATCTTGGTAACACGCTTGAATGTCCATCCGGCGAAACCGGTTGGGGCGGTGCATATACTACCCAAAAACTAATTGATTCTGTGAAAATGGCCGGATTCAATACTGTCCGCCTCCCAGTTGCCTGGTTTACACATTCCGATACAGTGAAAAACGTGATTCAGGATGCCTGGTTGTCCCGGGTCAGGGAAATAGTCAATTATTGCATCAAGGATAGTATGTATGTTGTACTTAATATCCACTGGGATAGCGGTTGGTTGGAAAACCATATAAACGTAACCGATTCTGCAAGAGTGAATGCGCGACAGAAAGCTTATTGGACACAAATAGCCAACTATTTCAAGTATTATGGCGATCATTTGTTGTTTGCCAGCGCCAACGAGCCCGATGCGAAAGATGCCACAGGAATGGCGGTTTTGCTATCGTATCATCAAACCTTCGTTAATGCAGTCAGAAGCACGGGCGCGAATAATACCACGCGTACGCTGATTGTTCAAGGTCCACAAACAAATATTGACCTGTCATATAGTCTGATGAACAAACTGCCAGTTGACCCAACACCTAATCGGTTAATGGTTGAAGTGCATTATTATACTCCACCTCAATTTTGTATTCTAACCAGCGATGCAACTTGGGGTAAAATGTTTTATTATTGGGGAAAGGATTATCATTCGAAGACCGATGATCCTATTCGCAATGCAAATTTTGGGGAAGAGACCGATGTCGAAAAATACCTGAATAAAATGAAAACCAAATTCGTTGACAATGGAATACCTGTTATTATTGGCGAATATGCTGCAATCAAAAGAAAGTTGACAGATCCCAAATCTGATCAGGCACTTCACGAGGCTTCTTATTATTATTTCTATAAATATGTTACCAAATCAATGATTAGCAAAGGTATTATACCTTACTGTTGGGATATAAATATGGGATTGTTTAACCGAAGTACGGGTAAATTGTTAGATCCTGCACTTCGTAATGCCATTATGCAGGGAGTTCAAGAAACTCAGGCAACTGAAATACCTCAAGTTCTAGACAAAAAAATGAGTGTGTATCCCAATCCATTTCAATCCACTTTTACGCTGAATGCCGGTAATCAAGAAGAAATCAAGCGGATTGAAATAATTGATCTTCTTGGTAAAGTGGTAGAAAGTTCGAACTTTCAATCAGGACAAAATTCTTTTGGAGAAGGATTGAACTCAGGGGTGTATATTGTTCGGATAGTGGGTGGTAATTGGGACAAAACGGTAAAGGTAATTAAACGATAAGAGCATTTAGATGATATTATATGTTTTTGATATGCTAAAATATTGTCTGGGTTTTATTGCCTAAGAATGCTCCGAGTGAGATCAATTCGGTAGTGGCCAATGATCTCGCTGGATTGCCGAAAGCAGCAGACATGTAGAGCCTTGCTCTTGGTTTTATCAGAAATTTTTGATTACTCCGATAATATATTGAAAATGAAAATAAGTAGAATTATAACTCTGCTGTTGATTGCGATTGCAACCATCTTTTGCGACAATTTGAAAGCTCAGGGATTGTTTGTCGGAACCAATTATCATCCTCACGATGATAAGAACATAGAGAAAATAAAAAGCGACATCCAACTAATGAAATCAGCCGGCTTCAATGTTGTTCGAATGGGGCATTTGGCTTGGGATAGTTATGAACCGTCTGAAGGGCAATTCGACTTTGCGTGGTTTGATCACGTAATGGATATGATGAACCAAGCTGGGATTAAAGTCATTTTGGATATTGCCATTCATCCTGCTCCTATCTGGTTGCACAATAAATTTCCTTCTATCGATGTTGTCAGTGCGACTGGAAACCGGTTGTACCCCAACCACCGCTATATGGACGATGCGGGAGATCCCAACTACCAAAAGTACGCACTTCGATACACCGATGTGCTGACAAAAAGATATGCGAAGCACCCGGCATTATTAGCTTTTGGCATTGACAATGAGTCGGGAGACGGCCCTATTTCCTATTCAGAAACAGTGCGGCTTCGATTTATTGAGTGGTTGCACAAGAAATACGGTACCCTTGAAGGATTGAATAAAGCGTGGGCAACTCATCGTTGGTCGCGTAGGTTAAATCAGTTTGAAGAAGTGGGTCTGCCAAGCGAAGGACAAAAAAACGGTGCACCGGAGAAAATTCTCGATTTCCGCACGTTTGTCTCCAGCGAAGTGAACAACTTTTTGCTTGCCGTTTTGGATAAAGTCAACGCCAATGCGCCGGGAACGCTAACAAATACGAATGCCTGGTACTACAGTCCGCTGAAATATATCGATTGGTCAGAAATAGCTTATTCCGGTAAAATGGCACGAGAGGGGTGTGGTTTCTACCCCGGAAACTCCCTGACCACCAACTGGGGAGTCATGAATGCGGCCTTTGGAATATCAAGAATTCAGTTCGAAAGCACTAATCCTTTTTGGTGTAGTGAGTTTACAACGATGACAGCAGTGCCCAATTCGATTCGCAAGTCGGCTTATGCTACTTTGATGTATGGCAACCAGATGGTGTGTGGCTGGACTTGGCAAAGTATGTGGGGTGGCGAGGAGCAGTATTTGCAAGGAATGCTTGATTGGGATGGCGTGCCTAACCGCAAGTATTACGAGTATAAGAAAATTGCCACCGAGTTTAAAAAGATCGGGAAATATTTCCCGTATAAGTCCCGGCCTGAGGTCGGAATGGCCTTCTCTTTTCCAAGCCAAATGGCAAGCAGCTCGTTTCCTGAGCAGCACGAAAGCCAGCTTCAAGCTTGTTGGAACCTGTTTTATTGGCGGAATATGGATGCCAATGTGGTGGAAATTAGCCGAAGCAGTTTGAATTACAAATTGCTCTTTGTTCCCGGAGTGACGGTGATGGATGATAAAACCGCTACAAAAATTCGCGAATTTGTGAAAAATGGAGGAACGGCAATCATGACCAGCAATTCGGCATTGGTAGATGCTTCGGGGCAAGTATTTAAAACAACCCATCCCGGACAATTGAGTGATGTGTTCGGCATTCGCGTTGGTAGTTTCGAAGAAACCGAGTCGATGAATGAGATTTCTAGGAAAGCATATAATGGAAAGAAACTGGAGTTTACATACAAAGGAAAAGCCGTTGATATGCAGTCTGCAAGGTTCGATATAATTGATCCCAAAGGTGCTGAAGTTATCGGCAGCATTACTAGTTTGGACAAAGATTACCCCATAATGACCTCAAACAAGTATGGTAAAGGTCGCGCTATTTACGTTGGCTTACCTGCTGATGGAAACGTCCTCAATCCTTTGCTTGATGAATTAATCGTCGAACTGGGAATTAAAAAAGGTCTGGATGTACCTTTGGGAGTGATGGCAAGGCAAATAGACAAGAACCATTATTTATACCTGAATGTCACAGGAGAACCAAAAGAAATACCTATGAAAGGAAAATCCAGAAGTATCCTTTTTGATAAAGATTATAATGGTAATTTTACCGTCGAACCTTATGAGCCTGACTTTGTTGAGGTAAGATAAGATCAAGGCAATTCCTGTGATAAATGCTAAACAATCATGGGAGTTGTCGTTTTTTACATTTTGAGCAATTGTCAGTACGCTGCTCAAAAGAAGGTTTTCTATTCATAGCTGCAAATAATAATCTATATAATATTCTCTTTGTTTATATGAAGAAATATACTAAAATTCTATTTGTAACCAGTGTGTTATGGATATTGTCAAACCATATCATTGGTCAGACATCATTTGTATTTCATCATTTAGGAACTCGTGATGGCCTGTCAAATAGCGGTGTAACGTCAATATTGAAAGATAGCTATGGGTTTCTTTGGGTTGGGACCGGAAATGGATTGAACAGGTATGATGGATACGGATTCAAGGTTTATATGG
This sequence comes from Parabacteroides sp. FAFU027, assembly GCF_022808675.1. NCBI lineage: Bacteria > Pseudomonadati > Bacteroidota > Bacteroidia > Bacteroidales > Tannerellaceae > Parabacteroides > Parabacteroides sp. FAFU027. The sequence goes on along the minus strand of NZ_JAKZKV010000008.1, from coordinate 145,342 downwards.
TGAATCCAGGCGTGCCGAATACTCTTCTGTCTAATAATATAATAGGATTACAAGAAGATGGGTTGCGGAATATCTGGGTCGATTTTGGTTATGGATATGCAGTGTATAACAGGGAAAAAGATTGTTTTGAGACTGATGTGAAGAAGTTTCTGGAGAATCTGGGCATTAAGACAGAGGGCAATAGCAAAGTATTTGTTGACAAATTGAAAAACTTGCTCGTGTTTAATGGAAACAATATATACATTTATAACGTAAGGGGGAGAAGCTTCATTTGCCTAAGGTCACGAGTGAAAATTGATGGAATTTCCAGTGTCGGCTTTAGTAATGATAATCTATATTTTTACGCAATTCAAACAAAAGGCGTGCTTTGGAAAATGAATAAACGTACGGGGAAGCAAACCATCATTAAAATCCCCGATTATATTCAAAAACTCACCCTTAACAACTATGGTAAGATATTTGTCGATTCTAAAAACGGACTGTGGATCTATTCCTATAAAAACGATCAGCTATTTTATAAGAGAAATGACGGACAAGATTGGAAAACAATTGAACTAAAGTCTGATATACAAGCTCAAAGCAATGTTCGCACAATTGTAGAAGATCAAAACGGTCAAATTTGGATTGGAACTGACCATAAGGGATTGTTTGTTTATAATCAACAGGATGGTACTCTTCGAAACTTAATAAGTCAGCTGTCGAATCAGACTACCTTATCTGCGAATAATATTACTTGTATTTTGATTGACAATACCGGGACTGTGTGGATTGGACATAATAAAAAAGGAATGTCATTCTATAATGAGAGTTTTCACTTTTTCTCAAACGTCGAGTCCAATAAATTCAGTGATATAAGTAGAATCATGGAAAAGACAACCGGAGAAATCTTGTTGGGTACAGATGGCGACGGATTGTATATGAAAGATAAAACCGGAATTGTCAACAAGCTTCCTATTCCCAATACTGCGATCACAAGTATGATTGAAGACAAAAAGGGACGCATTTGGATTGGCACGTATCAAAAGGGGGTGTTTTGCTACGACCAGGGGAAATTTTCACAATTCACTACAAGCAATAGCAGTCTTTCGGATAATAACGTATGGAGTCTTCAAGAGGATCGGTTTGGAAGCATATGGATAGGTACATTGGGTGGAAAACTGCATAAGCTTGAAGCAGGATCCAGTGATTTTAAATCCTTGAAAACCCCATACGATAATATAATCCAATCTATGGATATGGCTTATGACGGAGGTGATAAACTTTATGTGGGTACATCCTTTGGACTTATGAATGTTGATGTGAATAATAACAAAAGGGTTTATTGCTATGCAAATGCAAAGGGAACTCAGCGTTTTAGGAACCAGCAGATAACAAGTGTTTATAAGGGGAAAAATAATATTCTATGGTTAGGTGGAAATACCGGGCTAACCGCGTGGGATATGAAAAAGGATACTCTTTATTATTTAGATGTATCTAATGGGTTGTGTGATAATATTATACAAGGCATTGTAGAAGATAATCTTCAAAACGTCTGGGTTACGACAAGTAAAGGAATATCAGCATTGACCGTAAATCGAAATACCAATGAAACGTTGACAATAGATTGCAAAAACTTTTTTGTGAAAGACGGACTGAAGAGCGATTATTTCAATGCACATTCGATTTGTGCGTTACGAAATGGTAATATATTGGTGGGGTCAACTGACGGATATACAGTCATTAACCCTTATAAAATGACTGAAAAAAGACAACCTCAGGCAAGAATTGTCTTTACAAAACTAACGGTTGGCAATACGGAGATTTTAGTTGACTCGACATACAACAAGCGAATTCTGCTGGATCATTCAATAGAGTTTACATCTACCCTTGATTTGAAATATAATGACAAACAGATCTCATTGCAATTTACAACAACAGATTTAATTAACGCAGACAAAGTTAAATACAGCTACAAGATAGAGGGGTTTAGTAATCAGTGGATCACAACAAGAGCGAATGAAATCATTATCACTTCACTGCCTCCCGGGAAATATAAATTGTTGATTTCGGCCTGCAATAGTGATGGAGTATGGAGCAATGAACCGAAGGTGTTGGTTATCAATGTGGCACCTCCTTTTTACTATTCGTTTTGGGCTATCATCATATATATTTTAGCTATAATAGGCCTGACACTGTACCTCTTTTACAGAACCAGACAAAGACACCAGAGAAAGCTGGCGCAACAAAAAGCGCAAATGGCTATTGAGCAGGAAATCCAGCTTAAAGAAATGAAGTTGAAGTTCTTTACAAATATCAGCCACGACTTGCGGACGCCTTTAACACTTATAGTAACTCCATTGCAACAACTGCTCAAAGAAGTTGCAGATGAAAGACTGAATAAGAAGCTGGGGGTAATATATAAAAATGCGCAGCAATTGCTATCTCTTATAAACTCATTGCTCGATTTTCGGAAACTGGATGTAGGTGCTGAATCTCTGCATTTGAAACCCGGAAATATCGTCGATTTTGTGAGCGATATTTATGATTCATTCAAAATGTATGCCACAGAGCGCAAAATTTCGTTTGCATTTGACTCTGATGTTGAACGTTTGTGGATATACTTTGACCATGATAAAATCCGCAAATCAATCGTAAACCTGCTTTCGAACGCCTTTAAATACACCCCGGATCACGGAAAGGTCAATTTGAGTCTTTTTATTCAAGAATCCGAAGTTTGCATAAGCGTTTCTGATACCGGAATTGGCATTAGCGATGAAGAAAAAGGCCTGGTCTTTAATCGGTTTTATCAATCATTGAACGATGCAGGGAAAACAGGTAGCGGAATTGGTCTGCATATCGTTAGCGAATATGTTAAGCTACATGAGGGTACAATCACCATTACCGATAATACCCCCAAAGGCACCGTATTTACATTGAAAATTCCAATACTGGGAGCTGGTTCTAATGAAATAGATGATGACAGTGAAGAACTGACTGAGGCATTTGATGAAACCGTTGAAAAACCGGAAGAAAGTCAGCCGGAGAAACTGGCCTTGCTTTTTGTAGATGATAACAAAGATTTATGCGAGTTTATCAGCGATAACCTGTCGGATGATTATAATGTGTTAATTGCCCATGATGGACAGGAGGCATTGTCAATGCTGACCTACCATGATGTGAATATTGTGGTAAGTGATGTGATGATGCCTGTGATGGACGGGAACGAGCTTTGCAGACAAGTAAAAACCAATATAAAATGGTCGCATATCCCGGTCATCCTTCTTACGGCCAAAACTGCTGAGGAAAGCAGGATAGAAGGGTTGGAGTTGGGTGCTGATGATTATATTACCAAGCCATTCAATTTGGATATTCTAAAATTGAGAATCACGAAGTTTATAGAATGGACCCAGAAGAGCCATCAGTCTTTCAGTCAGAAATTAGATGTATCTCCAAGCGAGATTACAATCACAACGCTTGATGAGAAGCTCTTAGAAAAGGCCTTGAAAATAGTAGAAGAACATATGAGTGATACTGAATTTAGTGTTGAAACTTTGGGTGAATCTTTAGGATTGAGTCGTGGGCATCTTTACAAAAAATTAATGGCAATTACCGGTAAAGGACCGGCTGAATTTATCAGGACCATCAGGCTTAAGCGTGGTCGCCAACTGCTGGAAAAGAGTCAGTTGCAGATTGCGGAAATTGCTTACGAGGTAGGGTATAATTCTCCAAAAAGATTTACTATCAACTTTAAAGAAGAATTTGGGATGTCACCATCGGAATATCTTCGTATTTACAGGCAACAAAAGCCGGAATGATACTTTGAGATACCATTTGCAACACATAATGCTCCATAGCAAAAAAGGAAGTAGCCATAATTTTACGGCTACTTTTTTTTATGTCTGATACCCAGTTTAGCTTGCACGGTTTTCGATCCTTTTTGAGGACGCGTGATTTGACAGAAGCTTATTCTGATGTCGTAATGTAATTTATTTATGTGTGGTAAAATGAGAAAAATCTATTTTTTGTGCCTTCTGTTTCTAAAACTTTCAGTGTTATCGTATGGCAGTAATGGTGTAGGATATACCAATCCGGTAATATCTGGTTTTCACCCCGATCCGAGCGTGTGTAAGGCGGGGGATGATTATTATCTGGTAACCAGTAGTTTCGAGTACTTTCCCGGTGTGCCTATATTCCATAGCAAAGACCTGGTCAATTGGGAGCAGATCGGGCATTGTCTTACCCGTTCCTCTCAACTTGATCTTAATAAATGCAGGCCTTCAGGAGGAATCTATGCACCTACAATTCGCTATCACGACGGGCTATTCTATATGATAACCACCCATGTGTCGAGGGGTAATTTTATAGTGCATACGAAGGATCCGGCTGGCGAGTGGTCAGAACCAGTGTGGCTAAAACAAGCCGGTATTGACCCGTCACTCTACTTCGAGGGAGATAAATGCTATTTTACCTCGAATCCCGGTAATATGATTTATTTGTCAGAAATAAACCCATTGACCGGAGAACAAATTACCGGGAGCAAACCCATCTGGGGAGGGACAGGCGGTCGCTATCCCGAAGCACCTCATATCTATAAAAAGGACGGATGGTATTATTTGATGATTTCCGAAGGGGGAACAGAATATGCGCACAAAGTAACCATAGCTCGAAGCCGGAGTATTTATGGTCCTTACGACTCCAATCCATCCAATCCAATTTTAACCCACATGAATGCGGTTACTCAGTCAAACCCTATTCAAGGTACCGGACATGCTGATCTGGTTCAGGCTAATGATAGTACCTGGTGGATGGTTTGTTTGGCTTTCCGACCTCAGTCAGGTTTGCATCATTTGTTGGGAAGGGAAACATTTTTAGCGCCGGTTCGTTGGGACAAGGATTCATGGCCTGTTGTTAACGGAAACGGTACTATTGACCTGAATATGAATGTCAAAACTCTACCATTTCAGCCCGTTAAAAAGGCTTCATATAAAACTAACTTCGATGAGCCAAAGCTGGGTTTTGAATGGAACTATCTCAGAAATCCCAATGTAAATAACTATTCCTTGACTGAGAAAAAAGGGTTTCTGCGTTTAAAAACATCAACTATAAAATTAGATGATATTGACTCTCCTACTTTAGTGGGTCGAAGACAAGAGCACGTTAATTTTACTGCTACTACATCAATGAATTTATTCAAAGCTCAAAAGGGTGATGAATCCGGACTCACGGTCTTTTTGGATAAAGAATCACATTATGATATATTGATAGAGCAGTCTTCAGGCGGTAAACGGAATTTAGTCGTTCGTTACCGGATGGGGGTATTGTCTCATATCGAATCCAAAGTTGAAATTCCTGAAGGTGAGGTTTTTCTGCGCGTGAAGGGAACGGCTGATTACTATACTTTCTCATATTCTGTTGATGGGACTACCTATCGTGCTATAAGCAAGATGAATACACGCTATATCAGTTCCGAAACTGCCGGCGGATTTACCGGGGTTTTCCTGGGGCTGTTCCTGACTTCTGAAAATAGCCAGTCGAATGCGTACGCCGATTTTGATAAATTCGAATATACCCCGGAAATCTAATATAGCGATAGCCTTAAATCCAGAATTTCCACATGGCAATTCTGGCTTTAAGGCCGCTGATGATTATAAATAGAACCTAAAACAAAAAAAAACAAATAATGCCGATGAAACTACACGTCTTTAAAAACTACTTTTTACTATTACTATTGATTCTTACAGGAGTAAATCCTGCAATCGCACAAGATGTCAACATCACTGTAGATGCTTCTGTGGGAAAGAGAGCTGTATCACCCTATATTTATGGTGCCAACAATTGGTTTGATAAGCCAGCTCAGTTTTACAAAGATGCCGGGCTGACAATGGCACGTACCAATGGAGGAAACAATGCCACCAAGTACAATTGGCGTAAAAAAATATCGAGCCATCCCGATTGGTATAACAACGTATATGTAAACGACTGGGATAAAACTTCGCAAAATGCCGCTACAAATCTTCCCAATCTTCAGGTGATGTGGGCTTTTCAGCTTATTGGTAGGGTGGCATCCAACACAAACAACAATTTTAACGACTGGGCCTACAACCAATCAGCTTACTGGAGCGGGGTTAACCAAAATCTCGCTGGCGGTGGGACTCCCAATACCACCGGTGTGAATTCTGGGAAAGCTGCTGTCGAAGGCAATATCAACCTATATACTCAACCATGGCCGGCCGATTCTACTGTCGAAATTCTGAATCATTTTTTCCAGCCAAAACCTCAAGGTCTTGGCCTGAATCAAAAGCAATTTGTTTACTGGAACATGGACAATGAAGTGGATGTTTGGAACGGAACTCATGATGATGTGATGCCGACTCTGATCGCTGCATCTGTATTTATGGATAATTACATCGCTACAGCTAAAAAAGCAAAAGCCATATGTCCGGAAATCAAACTTTGTGGCCCGGTAGCAACCAGCGAGTGGCAGTGGTTTAAGTGGGGATCCGAATCCATAAAGATAAACGGCAAATATTATAGCTGGCTCGAGTATTTTATCAAAAGATGTGCCGACGAAGAAAAAGCTTCGGGTGTAAGAGTCCTTGATGTCGTTGATTTGCATAATTATGCTTACGCAGCAAATGATTCGGCTGCGCTTCAGATACACCGGATGTATTATGATCAGACCTATGATTATCCGGGAGCCAATGGGATTTATACAATGAATGGTGGTTGGGATACCCGTATTAAAAGCGAATATATTTTTAAACGAATCAATGATTGGCTGACAACATATTATGGAGCAAATCATGGTATTACCTGCGGAGTGAGTGAATGGCATTCGGCAACTGATCAAAAAAATGCAAATTCAACTGCAGTTGTGTATGCATCGCATCTTGGCACTTTTGCCAACAATGGGGTTGAGTTATTTACCCCCTGGAGCTGGTATCCGGGCATGTGGGAAACACTCCATTTATTTAGCCGGTATGCAAAAAAATATAGCGTATCGAGTGTGTCAAGCACTGAGAATACTGTTTCGGCTTATACAACTGTGAGTGAGAGGGCAGATTCAATGACAGTGATTCTGGTTAACCGTGATATGGTTTCTTCGCGCACAGCCACTATAAATCTGAATAATTTCGCGGTTAGTGATGGTAATTACAGCACTTTGCAATTGTCATCGCTTCCGACGACAGAAACATTTAAATCACATACGAACAATGCACTTAAATTGAACTCAGCGACAGTGAATTCAAATTCGTTTACTATAACAGTGCCTGCCCTTTCTGTAACTGCTGTTTTGTTGAAATCAACATCAACCGGAATCTCGCAGACAAAGACTCCGGATGTGGATGTAAAGATTTACCCCAATCCGGCATCGGATAATCTGAGTATTTCAATGAGTTCGAATATTCCAGGGACTACAGAATTGATCGTTTATGATCAAATGGGTCGTCGGATATGTAATTCGTTGGTTGAATATGATGGTCATTCCCCTATAACAATGAATGTGTCAGAGTTATCCAATGGGTTTTATTTTTTATCTATAAAAAGCAGTATTTGTTCTTCAACTAAAACTGTTTCTATCTTCAGGTAATAGATTTTAGGGTTGGAATTTGATATTTATTAATAGAGTCCAATGTGTTTATAATTAATATGTTACGTCTGTTTTAAGGGTCGTGAAGAGACGGGTGATACAATTGTGGCCGTTTTCCGATACAAAATGAGCTATCGGGAAATGGAGCCATAAGTAATTTTGTTCACACGTCTTACTTGACGTATTGAAATAGATGAAAGACATAAAGTCTCATAGATAACGTAACTGCTAAAACAAACGTTCCATGAAAAAATTTCTAATATTATTAGTGCTACCTTTTATTTGGTCTTCGGTATTCTCTCAGAATAAAATTTCTGGTATTGTCGTAGATGACAACGGGAATCCATTACCCGGAGTCTCGATTGTTGAAAAAATTACAAATACAACAACTCCAACCAGGCAAAATGCAACTGTCTCTGGCTTAAATGGTAAATTTAGTTTAACGACTAAGCAGCCTCAGGGGATTTTGTCGTTTTCATTTATTGGATATAAAACTATTACCCGCTCTTTCAGGGGAGCGGATGTGTTGAAAATAACAATGACTGAAACCAAAGCTGATTTGAATGAGGTCGTTGTTGTCGGTTACGGTTCGCAAAAGAAAGTGAGTGTAGTTGGTTCTATTTCGACAGTCACAACCAAAGATTTGGTTCAAAGCCCGGCCGCAAACTTAAGTAACGCATTAGCAGGTAGATTGACTGGTTTGACAACTGTTCAAAATACAGGACAGCCTGGTAAAGATGATGCGTCGTTGTATATACGTGGTCGAAGTACCTGGGTGAATTCCACGCCGCTCTATATTGTCGATGGTGTTGAAAGAGAAAACTTCACTCAAGTGGATGCCAACGAAGTTGAATCTATTTCTATTCTTAAAGATGCTTCTGCAACTGCTGTATATGGAGTAAGAGGTGCAAATGGGGTTTTGATAATCACCACAAAAAGAGGTAAAGATTCAAAACCTGTTGTAAGCCTTTCTGCGCAATATGGTTTGCAGCAGCCAACGCGCCTTCCAAACTATCTGGATTCTTATCACACTGCTTTATTGCGGAACGAAGCTTATTTAAATGATGGGTATCCGGCAAGCAGATTACCTTTCCAGCCCAATGCATTAGAAGCATTCCGTACGCACTCTGACCCTTACCATTATCCCGATGTAGATTGGTACAAAGAGGTTTTGAAACCGACTACCCCACAAAGCCAATACAACCTTAACGTGCGTGGAGGTACAAAAACCGCAAGGTATTTCTTATCTGCAGGTTATTTCAACCAGGACGGGCTTTTCAATACCAATATGCACAAGGATTATAATACAAACTATCAGTTTACCCGTTTTAATTTCCGATCAAATCTTGATATTGATGTGTCTAAGGTGCTGACTGTGTCTGTATCAATGGCTGCCCGGATGGAGGACACGAATGAGCCGGGAGCCACAGGCTTCACGACCGGTGAAAATCAATCTGCTTTTAGCGCATTAACGCGGACAACCCCTTACGAAACTCCAGTCTTTCAGGCAAACGGTAAGCCAGGTGTCGGTCCTGCCGGAGTTAACCCTTGGTTGCAAGTGAATGGTACTGGTTTTACTCAGAATAAAAAGGATGTGGTAGAATCGAGTATTAATCTAAATTATAAATTAGATAAAATTACTCCCGGGTTATCTGCCAAGGCGTTGGTTTCGTATGATAGCTATTATTCTGAACAAAAAGTTTTTGCAAAACAGACCCAGGCGTTCCGACTTGACTCCGGACCGGATGAGCCAGATAGTTATACTGTATTTGGACAAGATACAAAATTGAAATATACAGGGGGATACATGGGGGGGTATTCCAAGACATATCTTGAAGGCTCTCTTAATTACTCGCGTCAATTTGGCAAGCATAGTGTCACAGGGCTATTGCTTGGGAATTTGGATGAAAAAGAACTAAGCGGTGTATATATTCCTTATCGCACAATGGGTCTATCTACACGTGTCACTTATGATTATAACCAGCGTTATCTCGGGGAAATAAATATGGGATACAACGGTTCTGAAAATTTTGCACGTGGCAAACGATTTGGATTATTCCCAGCTGTTGCTGCGGGATGGGTGATCTCAAATGAAGAGTTCTTTAAAAATTCCATTAAATTCATTGATTTCATGAAGTTGAAGGCCTCTTATGGTATGGTAGGAAATGATAAGATCGGTGGAGGCCGGTTTATGTATTCTGAAGAGTATTCTACCCGTAATGGATGGGAAGCTCCTTCTGTTCCTTCTTTCGGCCTTGACGGACATTCGGTTGATATAATATACTTGTCTCGTATCGCCAATCCAAACCTAACCTGGGAAAAGGCAAATAAGTACAATGTCGGTGTTGAGGCGAATTTGTTTAATAGCCATTTAACAACATCTTTAGATGGCTTTTTGGAATACCGGAGAGATATTTTAATGGACAGGGGATCAATTCCTCTTTATCTCGGAGTTACTCCACCGTCTGCAAACATAGGGAAAACCCAAAACAAAGGTTTTGAATTTGAGGTGAAATATAACAACAAAATCGGTGAAGATTTTGATTATTGGGTGAAAGCAAACTACAGTTATGCGAAGAATAAAGTTGTAGCCAAGGACGAGCCTGCAAACAAGATTTCCTGGCAAAAGGAGGAAGGTCAATCCATTGGTCAGTTTTATGGTTATCAGGTGCTTGGATTCTTCGATATAACCGACTTTGATACAAATGGCAATTTAGTAGGTAAAGATTCTAAAGGAGTTCCATATGCACGTCAGCTTGTTGGGGAAGCTCCAAAGCCGGGAGATTTCCGGTACCGTGATGTTAATGGAGACGGAGTCGTTGACGACAGAGATAAATTGCCCATCGGTTATTCTGATATTCCAGTGGCAACCTACGGATTTTCGTATGGCTTTAACTGGAAAGGGTTTGACTTTAGCATGATGTGGCAAGGGGCGTATAATGTAAGCCTCAAGATAGGAAGTGAAGTTTTGTATGAGTTCTGTGAAGGTGGTAAAGTTCAGGATTTCCATGAAGGACGCTGGGCATATTATACTGATCCATTTACCGGTAAATTGGTAGATACAAGAGCTACGGCAACCTATCCCAGATTGCATTCCCAAAGTTCTAGTCCTGACTGGACTACAAATAGCTTTTTCCTATATAACTCAAGCTACTTAAAATTGAGAAATATGGAGATAGGATATACATTACCTATAAAACAGTTGAAAAAGCTTGGAATTAGCCAGTTGAGAGTCTATTCAAATGCAAATAATCTTTTGACCTTGTCAAAGGTTAAGCAAGTTGATCCTGAAGGTCCCGGATATGGAGCCAACAGGGAGCGTGGCTGGAATTATCCGCAACTAGTGATTTACAATACGGGTATAAACGTAACATTCTAACTGTAGAAATATGAAAAAGTCAATTATATATTTACTTCTGCTGCAGGTCTCGCTTTTTTTTGCTGCATGTGAAGATTACTTAGATAAAAAGGAGAGTGCATTGCTTACCTCTGATCAGGTATTCAAAGATCCAATCAATTTTCAGAAATTCGTTGATGACATTTATACCTATTATCACTACTGGCCTGGGGATTGGGCTTGCCAGTCTTTTGGTGGGCTGGGTAGAATCGCATATTCCTCGTTTGAGGGGGCCTCTGATTTGGCTGAAGCATCCCGGGCAGTTGCCGGCACAAATGCAAGTTTCAATCTAGGGAACTGGTCTCCAAGCGCCTATGGAGCTCAGGTAGAATTGTTATGGCCCTGGACCGGTAGCTATGCGGCGATACGACGTTGCAATGTTGTGCTTGAAAAAGCCGATAGTGTGCCCGGTTTGAGTTCGGGTCAGATTAGCGGATATAAATCTGAAGCGTTGTTCGCGCGTGCATTCTTCTATTTTGAGTTGATTAAGCGTTACGGGGGGGTACCTTATATTACAAAGTCTTTAAAAGAGACTGATGATATGGATCTACCTCGTGAACCTTATGATACATGTGTAGCAAAAATAGTTCGAGACCTTGATGCTGCACTCCCTAATTTGCCTCAATTAAAAGCGCAAGCAAATGTCGACTTTGGGCGTCCTACTGTTGGCGCTGCTTTGGCGCTAAAGGCTAAGGTGTTGTTGTATGCTGCCAGCCCGTTAAATACCGAGCCGTATGATATAAACATCGGAGCAAGAGACACTTCATTATATTATTTTGAAAAACCCAATACTCCGGATGAAATTCACCAAAAATGGGTAGATGCAGCGAAAGCAGCTTATGAGGTTATAAAATTGGAAGATCAGGGACTGTGCGGTTTAGCTGATTCAGCGCATTATAGAAATATTATTTACCAAACAAATTCGGTAGATGCAAAGCAAAATGAAATTCTCTTTAGCCGGGTGGATGGCTCATTTAAATTTAGTGGAGGTAAAGCTCTTATGGGGTGGGTTGGATTTTCCGATGTTGGCGCCTCGAAAGGGTATGGCGGTTCTGCCGGGACTTATCCTACCCAGAATCTGATAGATATGTATGAAATGGAGGATGGTACTATTCCGATTACAGGGTATAACGCGGATGGTTCCCCAATTATTAATCCAGCTTCAGGTTACAAAGAAGAGAGTATGTGGAATAATAGAGATCCTCGCTTAAAACTTACAGTCCTTTGCAATCAGGATCAATGGCAGGATAGACCTGTACAAATCTGGTTTTACAAAAATAACCCAACAATCAGTGGCTCTGAGATGAAGGATGCGCAGGATTATACAACCACCGGCTATTTGTGTAAAAAAATGTGGCCAGAAGACTTGAGACAAGGTGGAGTTGCATCTGTTACTATGAATTGGATTTGGTTTAGATATACAGATGTCCTTTTATGGTATGCTGAAGCTATGGATCAGGCCTTCGGTCCAAATGTTGACGGACTTGGTAACGGCAAGACTGCAAGTTGGGCGTTAAACAGGGTGCGTAACAGGATGAACCCGAAAAATTCTCATAAGCGCGACCTGGTAACAGACGATAAGGACTTTTTTCTGGAGCGCCTTATGAATGAGCGTGCAATTGAATTTGTTTACGAAGAGCAGCGTTGGTGGGATGTTATCAGATATAAAAAAGGAAATGACATATTTAATAAACCTGTTTACGGTGTGAGAATTTATAGTCCGACAACTTCGCCTACACCTTCTACAACTTTTGAAGTTACCCGTAGGAAAATTGAAAACAGGGTGTTTTATGATTATATGCATAAGTATCCAATCCCGTATGCGGAAATTGAAAAAAGTCCTAAGCTAAAGCAAAATCCGGGCTGGTAATTCCTTGAATGATGTTTGATATTTGAATTTGAAATAAAAGAAAAACATAAATATATGAGATGTTTTAAATATTACAGGAGTATTTATTACAGATGTATTGCGCTCTTGTTTACCGTTTTCTTGACTTCGGTGTTTTTTGCGCAAACTGCATCCGCTAAAGTTAACGGAGTTATCAGAGATAATAAGGGCAATTTGCTTTCAGGTGTACTTGTAACGATACAAGAATCTACTGTTAGCGCTACGTCGGATGAGTTCGGTAAGTTTTCTATTCCGGTTGTTGTAGGTGATAAATTAACATTTACTCTTGCAGGATACCAGACTGTAATCAAAGTGGTGGATATGGATGTTGCAACCATTGATGTTGTAATGCCTGAGCTTAAACTTGGTAACAGAGATCAAGACATAGTCCCGATTGCTTATTCAAGCAAAAACAAAAGAGATTTAACATCATCTGTCTCAATGACTACATTTGATGATTTTGGTAAACGTAAGGATATGAATACCATGAATGGATTGGGTGGGCTTATAAATGGTCTCGCAGTTCTCTCTTCTGGATGGTCAGACACCGGTGTTGGTACAAGCTTTTATATTCGTGGATTAAAAACGGTTAACCAAAATGCACCATTGATATTGGTGGATGATGTTGAGCGGACATTTGACCAGTTAAATGCAAATGAAATTGAATCGATCTCTGTTTTGAAAGATGCCGGAGCCTTGGCGATTTATGGAAATAGAGGAGCTAATGGCGTTATATTGGTTAAAACAAGACGTGGTACAATTAATAAAAGGGATATAGTTATTAATGCACAGATGGGGATGGCACAGTCTCTGCGTTTGCCTAAGATCCTTAATTCGTATGATTATGCCCGTTTGTATAATGAAGCTCAAGTCCTTGATGGTGCTGCTCCAGCAAATCTTAAATATTCAGATGCGGATATCAATGGATATAAAGATGTTGTGAACGGAGTTGCTGGCGCTAATGCGTACAAATATCCAAATGTCGATTTTTACTCTGAGTTTTTGAAACCCATTGTAAAGCAGCAACAATATGACCTCACCATGACCGGGGGGAATGATTTTGCGAAATATTTTGTTTTGCTTGGATATATGAATCAGGAGGGCGCTTATAAGTACGGAGATAACACCTTTTACAGGTATAATTTCCGGTCGAATGTAGATGTAAAACTGAATCCACGTCTTGATGTAAGTATGGATATGTCTGGTCGTCTTGAAAACCAAACAAGACCTGGAGGGAATTATTCCTATTTATTATTTAGCCAGTTTGCAAATACTCCATCCAATGCCTATCCTATATTCAATGAAAATGGAACACTTGGAGGCACCCAAACATATCCACTTAATCCCTACGGGATGATGAACAGACAAGGACAACAGGATCAGACAAACCGCTATTTTAATGCAGATGTGCAATTTAAACTTGATTTGTGTGATATCCTTAAAGGACTAAGCTGGAGAGGAAAGGGAGGACTTGATTTCAGAGATGGAATGATAGTTCAGTTAACATCGTCCCAGTTTGCAGTTTACCAGTTGTTAGCTGATGGTACATACACAGCCAATGGGACAAAAGATCTTGCAAAAGCTACAAACTTTTGGTACACAGGTAAAGATAGACAATTTACTTTCCAAACTTCTTTCAATTATGACAAAACCTGGAAAAATAACCGTATTAATGCGATGACTTTGTTCTATTTGCGTGAACTTAATTCGACTGGTGTTGCTGTTCCTTATAAAACGGTTGGATTTGCTTCTCAGGTTAGTTATGCGTATAAAGACAAATACCTGTTGGATGGAACTGCGAGTTATACCGGATCCGAAAACTTTGCAAGAGGCCATCGCTTCGGTTTATTTCCTGCAGTTTCTGCCGGTTGGATTGTGAGCGATGAGGATTTTCTTAAAGATAATCATGACCTTTCTTTCTTGAAATTAAGACTCTCTTATGGCGCTACAGGATTAGAAAAACCTTTTAATGATAGGTTTTTATTCAGGGAAAACTGGGGAGATGTTTCCGGTTATGCTTTTGGTACAAGTGGTGTTGACAGAACCGGAACAGACCAGACTCGTGTAGGTAACGATAATCTGAAATGGGAGACTTCTTATAAATCAAATGTTGGTTTGGATTTTGGATTTCTGAATAATAGCTTATTGTGGACTATCGATGGGTTCTATGACAAGCGTAAAGATATCGTTGTTCAAAAATATGCTACCACGCCAAGTATGGCCGGTCTTCCGTTGCCTTATGAAAATGCAGGTGAGACTAAAAGCTGGGGATTTGATTCCGAGTTGACTTTTGATAAGCAAATAAGCAAGTCATTGCGTGTGACTATAAAAGGAAATGTGATGCTAACCAGAAGTAAAATTGTTAATATCGATGAATCATTCAAGCAGTATGCTTATCAATATCAGGCAGGAAATCCAATCGGACAACCCTTCGCCTATACGAGCAATGGGTTTTTCACTCAAGAGGAAATCGACCGGAGAGCTCAGGGGAATCTGACTCAGGAAGAAAAAGACAAAGGTTATGATGTTGCTCAAAATGGCGGCAATATACGTGCCGGAGACATTAAATATGTGGACGTCAATGGTGACAAAAAAATTGATTGGAACGATGCAAAACCTATAGCAGGTAGTTCAGTGCCAAATCTGATAAGCGGTCTTAACCTGTCAGTTAAATACAAATTATTTGATTTTGCAGCCCAGTTGATGGGGATGGCTGATCGGTATATTTATATGCCGGGAGTTTATAGTAATAGTTTTAATGGTGGAGGAAATGCTTCGGTTTATGCCTTGCAGGCCTGGACCCCTGAAACAGCAGCAACGGCTATTTATCCCCGTTTGTCTGTAAATAACAATAGCAATAATCAACAATATTCTGATTTCTGGTTTAAAAATGGATCGTTTGTGAAATTAAAGACGGTCGAAATCGGTTATAATTTACCTTCCTCAATTCTTAAAAGCGTTGGCGTTTCTAAAGCAAGGGCATATGTTAATGGGTACAACCTGCTTTCTTTAGATCATGTGAAAGATTATGATCCCGAAGATACTCAAGCTGGCATTAGTCACTACCCAATGCAGCGTATAATCACTTTGGGGATGAATGTAACTTTCTAATTATTACGTAAATATTGAATATTAAAAAATTAGATTCCATGAAATTTACTGCTTTCAAAATATTTTTTGTTGCAATATTCATCGCAATGTTGAGCTCCTGCGAGGGTTACCTGGATCCTGGGTACGATCAGACTCTTACTAAGAGTGACGTATTTTCATCTTACGTTTATGCGCTAAATTATGTCCGGACGATCTATAGTTATTTGCCATCAGGGGCATTCGATGAGACTTTTATGACCGATGAATCCAAGCATACGGATGAGGCATCGCCATTTTTGATCATGAATAATGGCTCATGGACTTCCAGAACATATGTAGGTTCATGGACCTGGGGTCATTACTATGCAGGTATCAGGAGGGTGCATATATTTTTGGATAATGTTGACAAGGCTATGTTTCTTGATGACAATACTTATAAATTGACCCCTAGTGTTAATGATACGTTAAGGAAGCAATTGAGGGGAGAAGCAAGATTCTTACGGGCATTCTATTATTTCGAGCTTTTGAAAAGATTCGGAGATCCCTCTAAAAATCTGGGCATTCCAATCGTTCCTGAAAAAGTCCTTACGATCAATGATACGCTCGATTTTGCGCGAAACAAGTATGATGAGTGTGTGAACTACATCGTTAGTGATTGCGATAATGCGGCTGCAGTTCTTCCTGTAAGACGAGGAGGTTCTGATTATGGTAAAGCGTCTAAGGCTGCCGCATTGGCTTTAAAATCCAGGGTTCTGTTATATGCTGCTAGTCCGTTTGCAAATCCTTCCGGCGATGTGGAGAAATGGAAATTAGCTGCGGATGCTGCTAATGATGTAATAAAATTAGCAGCTGTAATACCAGTCGGATCTAAATCACCAACATACAAATTGACTGATAAAGCTACTGTTTCGAACGATAATATGTTAAGCGTTTTTACAACTCCAGATAACGATGAAGTTTTGTTTTCTAGCCCTGTGGTCCAATCAAATGGTTTTGAAGCAAGTAATTTGCCGCCAAGTTTAGGAGGAGGAGGACAAATTAATCCTACACAGGATTTGGTGGATGCTTTTGAATCCCTCACGGGCTATCCCATTACGGATCCCAAAAGCGGATATAACCCTACTAATCCGTATTACCGAAGAGATAAACGCCTTGCGTATTTTATTGCTTTAAATGGCTCGCAATATGGCGTTGCAGTTAAAGACGAAACTCCTGCTCAGTTAGCAGCCAGGACTCTTGATACGTATGTGGGAGGTAAAGATGGCTTCAACAGCTCAAAAAATGCTACAAAAACAGGGTATTATGTCCGTAAGTTCGTAGATCCTAATGCTGATATTATTCTGAATCGTAAAACAGCCACCCATTTCTGGGTTCATTTCCGATATGCAGAGATATTGTTAAATTACGCTGAGGCTTTGGCTGAAATAGGGAACATCAGTGCTGCTTATGATGCGTTAAAACTTATTAGAGATCGGGCAGGATTAGCAACGCCGTCAGCACTTAAGTCATTATCAAAAGATGATTTCTTAGAAAGAGTTAGAAATGAAAGGAGAGTTGAGCTCTGTTTCGAGGGACATCGTTTTTGGGACGTGCGTCGTTGGAAACAAGGCGAGACATATTTTAACGCACCAATACATGGGATGAAAATAACCAAAAATGGTACTACATTCACGTACGAAGTTTTCAAAGTAGAAGATCGTGTGTTCGATTCCAAAATGTATGCAATGCCGTTGCCATACGATGAAATGCAAAAATCTAAATTACTGAAACAGAATAGTGGTTGGGAATAATTTATAAACTGAAATGATAGGCTATTGCAAATAGATAAAACAAACACTCTTTATTATTTACTTTAAATTTTTGTTATTATGAAAAGAAAAATTTTGACCCTTCTTTTTAGTGGTGCGTTGGCATTGGCTTACGCACAGGATGCTTCTGATTTTGGAGCAAAAGACATTCTTATCGCTAATTTTGAGGATAAGAATCCGTTAGTAACAGACAGTTTATGGATGGACACTCTGAAGACAACTCCCGTCACAGTCCAAAGTGCCAACATAACTTTGGCTGACAATCCTTTCGCTGTGGAAAATACGAGTCCTACTGCGGCGAAATATGTACGTGCAGCAGGTGGTTGGAGATCAATTTATATTCGACTTAACCAAAGTATTGTTTTCTCTCAAACTCCAAATTTTCAGGTTCAGGTGTATCCGGTTGCAGGTAAATCTCCTGCAAAATCCAACATTAGCATTAACCTGATTAACGACAAAGGTGAAATAGTAGCAGTTGGAGGATATAAAGATCAGATTCCTCAGGATGAGTGGACTACAGTTACGGCTTTTTTGGGGAAAAACAAATCATCAGTAAAGTTTAATGCTATTCAAATTAGCATAAACAATGGTGATTCAGTAGCTAAAACTGAAGATACGGAGTATTATATCGACCAGATCGGATTTAAAGCTCCTGCTGATGGTGTAGAATTGCCGGCTACCGTTTTCTACGAAACTTTTGGAGGTTATATTGCTGACTGGGAGAATGGAAAGATACCTGGACAACGAGCGTATCCCTACGTTGATAATAATGGAGTAACAAAATTTGACGGGCCTGGCGAATACGGAACAGCTGAGGGGTATGCGTCTGTTGGTGGTTTTACGTCAGGAATTCCGTTTAAGTTCAGAGATTTTGCAGCAGATAGTGTAGGTACTTTTATTGCCCGTGGCTGGGGAATGGGTGCTAAATATAAAGGTGCTTCTGGTGGTGGACGAATGCAATTTCGCTCTAAGTTTATCGGTACGTTGGAGACTGGTCCTATTGATGTTTCAGGCAATACTGATTTGAATTTGAGCTTCGGGCTTGGAACACAACTCTGGTGGCCTTATAATAGTGAAATTGCAAATGCACGTCCAAAAGTGGAAATCTCTGTAGATGGTGGTAACTTCTATGAAATATACTCAAACAGCACTTTCTTGCAATTCACAGGCGAGCAAGTTGATTTAGGCTGGGGATTGATGGATAAATACGAAGATGAAATTTTCACCTTAGTGGAATATCCATTTACAACTATCGAGGGAGCACCACTGCCTAAAGCCAGTACAATTAACCTTCGCATGAGCTATAAGTCAGGAGCTGATTTCTGGATTGACGATTTGTGGTTGTCAGGAAAATCAGTTTTATCAGGTGTTTCTAATACAAAATCAGATGTGTTTAGAGTATATCCAAATCCTGCTGTAAGCTACATCAAAACTCCTTACGCTCAAAAAGTAGTTATTATGGACCTGAATGGCCGTGTTGTATTGAATGCTCAAAACACTGATAAAGTATCTGTAGCTTCTTTGGCTTCCGGCGTTTATTTTGTGAAAGTAATCAACGATGGTGTGACTAAAATTGGTAAGCTCGTAAAAGAGTAAATCATAAATAAGCTCAAAAGGGTAGGTTAGTCTTTGATTTTCCTACCCTTTTTAATCTAACCCAAATCAATTGTATAATTACCTTGAAATAACATTTTATGAAAAGATTCTATTTTACTCTTCTCGGCATATTTATGCTAAGCCTCTCGGGCTACTCTCAGGATATCACTGTATTTGACTTTGATGGAGTTACTCCTGCTTTTTCCAATGGAGGCTGGGGTGACACTTTTGTGCCTAATGCCAATCCGCTTTCGGATGCCGTGAATAGTTCGGCAAATGTAGGAAAACTTACACATAACGGTGGTTATACTAATGGTAATTCAACTGCAGTTGATATTGACTCGAAAGTTTATTCTTCATATGAAGTTAGTGTATATTCACCAAACACGATTAAAGGTAAAGTCCAAATTCAATTAAAAGATGCGTCTGGTAATCAATTGGATTGGTATGAACAGGCGGTCACGGATTCCACAAAATGGATCAAATATACCCGCAACCTGGTTTGTACTTCAAAAATTACCGCAGTAACAGTTTTCTTCAATAATGGTACTAATTCAACAGGTACAGCAAAGGATACTGTGTACCTTGACAATATAGTATTCAAAAAATCAACTTTTAATACATTATATGGTGAATCATTCGCTGCATCGTGGAGTCCATGGGGTAGTTGGTCAGGAGCTCCCAGTACCAAAGCTGGTAGTTGGTTTGGAAAAGTAAATTTGCAAACTACAGGTGATGCAAATATAAATTTAGATCAGTGGTGGGGTGATCATGGTCATGTTCTGAAAATTACTCCAACTGATGCTGTTGTTATTATACCTGATATTAATGTTGCCGGATTTGACAGCCTGAAGTTATCTGCCGATATGTCATGGCCGTGGAGTCTGACGGAACAAAATGCCGGATATTACAGTGCGAGTGATGCTGATAAATCGCCACTAATTGATGTGAAGATAGGAGCCGGTGATTGGGTGCCTGTACCGACTTCTGCAATTGGACAGAACTGGGCAACTCCTGTTATTCTTTTAAAAGATGTAAGTGGTAATCCGATAAGCAATGTAAATACAATCAGTATCAGACTTTCGCATACACCTTTGTTTACAGCTGTTTATGACAATGTGAAAATTCTTGGTAAAGTACATAATGGTGTCCCCACATCGATAGAAGCAGGAAAACCGAATGTTCTTTCTATCTATCCAAATCCGGCCACCACTTATATTGTGATACCGGCTTCTGCAAAGGCTTCCATCTTTAATTTAAGCGGTGAAATGGTTAAAAGCGCAGAAAACTGCGAGAAAGTAGATGTGTCTTCATTACCTAACGGAGTTTATCTTGTGAAGATGACTGTTGGAAATAGCACTACGCAGAGCAAATTTGTCAAAAAGTAGTTTTAAACAGAGAGAAAGTTCCATTATTGTGTGACTGGCCTTAAGTTTATTCATAAAAAAGAGGGTGTACAGACACCCTCTTTTTTAGTTTTAGATTTCAAAATGTACAAACGACTAAAAAATCTTTATGAAACAGCTAATCTTATCTTCCCTAATCGCGTTTTTCTTGCTATCACAAACTCTTTTAGCTCAGGAAAACAATCAGGTGATTGTCAATACAAATCTAGAGCCTGTTCAATCAGGACAGTATGAACCAACCTGGCAATCGCTCAGTAAATACAAAGTACCAGAATGGTATCGAAATGCAAAATTCGGCATTTGGGCACATTGGGGACCACAGTGTCAGGCCGAACATGGAGATTGGTATGCACGGGGAATGTATGGTCAAAATGATTGGCACGGCAATTATCACCTGGAGCATTATGGTCATCCATCAAAATTCGGGTTCAAGGATATTATTCATGAATGGAAAGCTGAAAACTGGAATCCGGAAAAATTGGTGAAATTGTATAAGGAAACAGGTGCGCAATACTTTTTTGCAATGGCCAATCATCATGATAATCTTGATTTGTGGGACAGTAAATACCAGGAATGGAACTCGGTACGGGTAGGCCCGCAAAAAGACATTATGACCGGCTGGGCAAATGCAGCCCGGAAATATAAACTTCCTTTCGGTATAAGCGTACATGCTTCACATGCCTGGACATTCTACGAACCCGCTCAGGGTGCAGATACTTCCGGGGTGTACAAAGGTGTACCTTACGATGGGAAATTGACCAAGGCCGATGGAAAAGGAACCTGGTGGGAAGGATTGGATCCGCAGGAGCTTTATGCGCAAAACCATGCGTTAAGTAAAGGTTGGGGCTGGGAATGGCAAAAATGGGTAACTCCACCTTCGCAGGAATACTGCGATAAGTTCTACAACCGCACCATGGATTTGATTAACAAATACAATCCTGATTTGGTCTATTTTGACGATACAGCGTTGCCGCTCTACCCGGTAAGCGATGCAGGTCTGAAAATAGCAGCACACTATTACAACCACAATATGGCCACCCACCACGGTAAATTGGAAGCTGTATTGTTTGGGAAAATCCTTAGCGAAGAGCAAAAAAAATGTATGGTGTGGGATGTAGAACGCGGTGCGCCTGATAAAGGTCAGGAATTGGCCTGGCAAACTTGTACCTGTATAGGCGACTGGCACTACAATCGCGGTCGTTACAATGATAATAGTTACAAATCGGCAGCCACCGTTATTCGTACACTGATTGATATTGTGAGCAAGAATGGAAACCTGTTGCTGAATATTCCGGTTCGCGGCGATGGAACGATAGATGACAGAGAAGTTGCTGTTTTGGAAGGAATTGCCAAATGGATGAAGATCAACAGTGAGAGTATCTTTGATACCCGTCCGTGGAAAGTGTTTGGCGAAGGGCCGGCTGTGGAGGCTATAAACCCGATGAAAGAGCAGGGCTTTAACGAGGGGAAAGTCATTTTAACCGCAAAAGATATACGTTACAACCAGAAAAAAAATGTTCTCTATGCTTCATTATTGGGTGTCCCCACCGATGATGTGTGTATGAAATTGTTAGGTAAGAATAAACTAAAAGAGAGAATTAAAAGCATCAGACTTCTTGGTAGTAGTGAAAAACTCGTCTGGAAGCAAAATGCCGATTCGTTGGTTATTCAAAAGCCTGAATTTATTCCAAATGATATTTCGGTAGTATTTGTGATACAAAAAGAGCCCCTGCGTAACGAATAAATGCTGTTTTTTTGTGAAGGGAAGTTGAGAATGGTCTGTTCGGTCGTTACCCGTTCAGGCCATTCTCTTTATTTGTTAATCTGTAGTCGAACAATTCACGTCAAGTGAGTATATAAAATGAAAAAATCAGTCGTACTTCTTTCCATTATTTTTTCTTCTGTGGCAATTTGCGCGCAACAGTTGCCTTACCAGCATCCAGAACTTAGCTCTGAAGAGCGTGCTAAAGATTTGATATCCCGCCTGACTTTGCAAGAAAAGGCAGCATTGATGTGTGACGAATCAGATGCAATTCCGCGTTTAGGGATCAAAAAGTTCAATTGGTGGAGTGAAGCCTTGCATGGCATACAACATGGATATAATGTAACCGTTCTTCCGCAATCAATCGGAATGGCTGCTTCATTTGATGAAAAACTTGTTTTTGATGCTTTTACCGCAGTTTCCGACGAATTCAGAGCCAAATACCACGAAGCGCGTAGAAAAGGATTGGAAAACGGCAAATTCCAAAGCTTGTCGGTTTGGACTCCCAATATAAACATTTTTCGTGATCCTCGTTGGGGTCGCGGTCAGGAGACGTATGGTGAAGACCCCTACCTGACTTCCCGAATCGGAGTTGCCGTTGTTAAAGGGTTGCAAGGTCCTGCTGATTCAAAATACAAAAAACTACTGGCATGCGCTAAGCATTTTGCTGTTCATTCGGGCCCCGAATGGAGCCGACATACTTTAAATGTCAATAATGTAAATCCACGCGATTTGTGGGAAACCTACCTTCCTGCTTTCAAGGCATTGGTACAGGAAGCTGATGTGCGTGAAGTTATGTGTGCCTATCAACGCATAGATGATGAACCTTGCTGTGGAAGCACCCGCTTATTACAAAAAATTCTTCGGGATGATTGGGGGTTCAAATATCTGGTTGTTTCCGATTGTGGTGCGATTACCGATTTTTACAGCACACACAAAGTTTCCTCTAATGACTTTCATGCCGCTTCTAAAGCCGTTTTATCAGGAACTGATGTAGAGTGTGGCTGGGGATATGCATTCAAAAAGTTGCCTCAGTCGATAGATAAGGGATTAATTGACGAAAAGGAAATCGACAAGAGTCTTACCCGGGTTTTAGCAGGGCGTTTTGATTTGGGCGAAATGGACAATGATTCTATCGTTCCGTGGTCAAGAATTCCGATGTCTGTTGTAGATTGCCAGCAACACAAAGATATTGCGCTCAGAATGGCACAGGAATCAATGGTTTTGCTCCAAAATAAAAACAACATCCTTCCTTTATCCAAATCGGTAAAGAAAATAGCTGTGATTGGCCCTAATGCCGATGACAAACCCATGTTATTGGGCAACTATAATGGTTTTCCTTCCAGTATCACCACCATTCTCGATGGCGTTAAATCAAAACTTCAGGCTGATAAAATATTGTACGATAGGGGTTGTGATTTGATTGAAAATAAAATCACCCAAAGTCTTTTCGATAACTGTTTGTTCGAAGGAAAAACAGGTGTGAAGTCAACTTATTGGAACAACAAAGAGTTCAAGGGCGAAGCTGTGGCTGTCGAACAGCTTACAAGCCCGATACAATTGACAACTGCCGGTCAGAACCGGTTTGGTCGCGGGGTCAATCTCAGAAACTTTTCCGGGAAATATCAAACCGTTTATCAGTCTGACAAATCCGAAGAATTAGTAATAAGGCTGGAATTTGCAGGGAAATGCCATGTGATTGTCAATAATGACACTTTGTTTAATAAAGAGGTGTGGCAAATTGCGCCTATCAGGCTTCCGTTTAAAGTAGAAAAGGGAAAAGAATATAAAATTGAGGTCGGATATTCGGCTATATACAAAGATATGGATGCCAGCCTGAAATTGAATATAGGCAGGGAAATTCCCGTTGATTATAACGCATTAATTCAAAAACTGAAGGGAATTGACGAGGTAATTTTTGTGGGTGGTATTTCTCCAAAAGTAGAAGGAGAGGAAATGCCGGTTGAATTTAATGGCTTTAAAGGAGGTGACCGAACCAATATCGAACTTCCTGAATCGCAACGCAAATGTTTGCAGGTTTTGAAAAAAGCAGGCAAGAAAATCGTATTCGTTAGCTGCTCAGGTTCGGCGATAGCTTTGACACCTGAAACCGAGAGTTGCAATGCCATTCTTCAATCCTGGTATGGTGGCCAATCCGGTGGACAGGCTGTAGCCGATGTCTTGTTTGGCGATTACAACCCATCGGGAAAACTGCCGGTTACTTTCTATGAAAATTCAGACAAACTGGGCGATTTTGAAGATTACTCGATGAAAGGTCGTACCTACCGTTTCACTGACGATGCGCTTTTCCCCTTTGGATATGGGTTAAGCTATACCACGTTCAAAATTGCGGAGGCTAAATTGAGCAAGACAACAATAAAATCGGATGAATCAGTTCAGTTGACCGTTCCTGTGACGAATTCTGGCAAACGTTCCGGTGTTGAAATAGTGCAGGTGTATGTGCGTAAAGTGAACGACATTGAAGGTCCGTTGAAAACCCTGCGTGGATATAAACGTGTGGAAATTCCCGCAGGTAAAACTGCGCAGGTTTGCATAGAATTAAATCCTTCTTCTTTCGAATTTTTTGACTGGAGCCAACGTAAAATGATGGTCACTCCGGGCGAATACGAAATCTTATACGGGAAAAGTTCTTCGTTGAAAGATTTGAAGAAAATGAACGTAACCATAATCAAATAATAATGACTACACATAGGTTTAACATAATTGTGCTATTCCTATTGGTATTTGCCAATATTGTAGCTTATGCTCAAATTCCTTTACAAGTGAAGGTAGAAGGCGGATGGGTGAAGGGAGTTCATGAAAATGATTTGACGATATTCCGGGGAGTTCCGTTTGCTGCACCTCCTGTAGGTCAGTTGCGCTGGAAAGCGCCGCAGCCTGTCGTCGGTTGGAAAGGCGTAAAATCAGCCGAACATTTTGCACCCGCGCCTATGCAGACCGGAAATCCCGCCGGAGGTAAAAGCGAAGATTGTTTGTACCTGAATGTGTGGACACCGGTAAAATCAAAATCGGAATCGCTGCCTGTCATGTTGTGGATTTACGGAGGTGGATTCAGCTCCGGCTCTACTGCCGATTACTGGTACGAAGGAAGCGAATTGGCTAAAAAGGGCGTCGTTTTTGTAAGTATTGCCTATCGAGTTGGGCCTTTGGGCTTTTTGGCGCATCCATCGCTCAATGCCGAAAACTCGAATCATGTTTCGGGAAATTACGGCTTGCTGGATCAGGTTGCTGCATTAAAATGGATACAGAAAAACATAGCAAAATTTGGCGGCGACCCACGCAAAGTAACCATTTTTGGTGAATCGGCAGGCGGACTTTCAGTCAGTATGCTATGTGCTTCCCCATTGGCAAAAGGCCTTTTCCGTGGGGCGATTTCGCAAAGCGGTGCTTCGTTTGGTCCCATTGGCACTGAGTTTTATCCTGGAGAAAATATGAAGTTGTTGTCGTTTGCAACCGAAGAAGGTGTTAAGTACGCTCAAAATGCAGGTGCTGCTTCTATCGAAGAACTTCGGAAAATGCCCGCCGACAAACTGCCGATGGGTTGGGGAGCAGGCAGCTCGTGGCCTGTGATAGATGGCTACGTGATTCCCGATGTACAATATAAATTATACGATCAGGGAAAATACAACGATGTGCCGGTGCTGATTGGGTACAATTCGGATGAAGGGCTGAGCTTTTCGCCCGGAAAAACGCCTCAGGAATGTATTGATGCGGTGAAGAAACGCTATGGGAAATTTGCCGACGACTTGCTCAAGGCATATCCTGTGGGCGAAAATTCGGTGCTTCGTTCAGCACGTAACCTGTCGCGCGATGCGGCTTTTGGGTGGCATAACTGGAGTTGGGCGAAATTGCAATCGCAAACCGGCAAATCGAAGGTGTATTATTATTTCTTCGATCAACACCCCGATTACCCCGAAACTTCACCTGAATATGGTCATGGATCGCCTCACGCGCAGGATGTTTCGTATGTTTTTCAGCATTTGAACGCTTCTGATCCCAATACTTCCAAATCGGACTTAGTCATTTCAGAGGCTATGGGTAACTACTGGATAAATTTTGTGAAATCTGGAAATCCCAATGGAGGTACTTTGCCTCAATGGACTCCATTTAACCGTAATAGTCCAATGGTAATGTATTTTGAAGATACTCCACACTTAGGAGCAGTACCCGATGAAGCACCACTTGAGGTGCTGGATAGATATTTTAAATGGAAAATAGGTAGTAGTGAAACAAAATAAATTTGATAGGTCAAATGAAAAAACGCGTGTTTAAAATTGTCATGTTGTTTTTGCTTTTAACAAGTGCTGCAAATGCGCAGTCTTACAGCGTGACAAGTACAGGAGTGAAAGCGGGAATTAACGATTTAACTGTCGAAATCCAGTTTTACACACCCTCTATTGTAAGGGTTGTGAAATACCCCAAAGGAAGTGTGTGTGCAAAGCAAAGCCTTTCGGTAGTGAAATCTCCGGAGAAAGTTTCTTTTATCACCAAAAAAGTTGGTGATAATTTATTATTGAAAAGCAAAGCGTTGAGCGTTGCGATTGATCTGCACAGTGGCCAGGTTGGTTTTTCTTCAGGAAATCAGCTTCCATTGCTAAAAGAAAAAGCAGGCAGTACTTCATTTGCTGAAATCAACGATGCAGGAGAAAAATCATTCACTGTATCTCAATCTTTCGAATTAGACAAAGACGAATGCATCTACGGGTTGGGGCAGCAGCACCAAGGCAAGATGTCGAAACGCAACGTAAGTCTTAAAATGGTTCAGGGCAATCTCGATGACTATATCCCGTTTTTTCAATCCGTTAAGGGCTATGGCCTGTTTTGGGATAATTATTCGTCCACTTATTTTAATGATAATCAAGAACTGACGACTTTTAAATCTGAAGTCGGAGATTGTATAGACTATTATTTTATGAGCGGAGGCAATGCCGATGGTGTGATAGCCTGTATGCGCAACCTTACCGGGCAGGCTCCGATGTTCCCGTTGTGGACGTACGGATTCTGGCAAAGCCGCGAACGTTATAAAACCCAGGATGAGTTGGTAGGTGTGGTGAAAAAATTCCGCGAACTGAATGTGCCTTTGGATGGAATTATTCAGGACTGGCAGTATTGGGGGAACAATTACTTGTGGAATGCCATGGAGTTCCTCAATCCGGGCTTTGATGATCCTCAGAAGATGGTGAATGATGTGCATGGACTTAATGCTCACATGATTATCTCCATTTGGAGCTCATTCGGACCAAAGACAAAGGAATTCAGTGAATTAGAGAAAATGAATGCCTTGTTTAATTTCAAGACCTGGCCTGAATCCGGATCCGAAAAATTCCCGGTTAATAAGGATTATCCTTCCGGCGTTAAGGTTTATGATGCGTACAATCCGAAAGCACGTGATTTATACTGGAAATATCTGAATAATGGCATCTTCAAATTGGGCATGGATGGCTGGTGGATGGATTCGTCTGAGCCGGATCATTTGGATGAAACGCCTGCCGATTTTGACACAAAGACCTACCTGGGCAGTTTCAGGAAAGTGCGGAATGCATATCCGTTGATGTCGGTCGGTGGGGTTTATCAGCATCAACGTGAGGTTTCTTCCGATAAACGGGTCTTTATTCTTACCCGTTCTGCATTTGCAGGTCAGCAACGCTATGGAGCCAATACCTGGTCGGGAGATATTACCGCATCGTGGGAAACCTTGAAAAATCAGATCTCGACAGGTCTTAATTTCTCACTTTCAGCTATACCCAACTGGAACTCGGATATTGGCGGATTCTTTTTGTGGAAATACAAAAATCCCCTCGAAAACCCTGATTACAGAGAGTTACATGTACGTTGGATGGAGTTTGGAACCTTTTGTCCGATGATGCGTTCGCATGGCGAAGGGTATCCACGCGAACTTTACCAGTTTGGCAAGAAAGGCAACCCTACTTACGATGCGATCGAAAAATATATCAACCTCAGATATAGCTTATTGCCTTACATATATTCTGCATCGTGGCAGGTTACGGCCAACCAGTCGAGCATGATGCGTGCGCTAGTGATGGATTTTGCTTCCGACAAACAGGCGATAAATCTCAACGATGAATTTATGTTTGGTAAATCCTTGCTGGTTAGCCCGGTTACACAACCAATGTATTGGAAAAATCAGTTGCAGGGAAATGATTCTGTCAAGGTAGAAGATTACAGTTCGGTAAAAACAAAGACCGTTTACTTGCCGAAGGGAGCGGATTGGTACGACTTCTGGACAGGTGAAAAAGTAAATGGTGGCCAGACCGTTCAAAAAGAAGTTCCTTTAGACATTATCCCATTATATGTAAAAGCCGGTTCCATACTGCCTATCGGGCCAAAAGTTCAATACGCTACTGAAAAGAAATGGGGCAATCTTGAAATCCGCATTTACAGGGGAGCTGACGGTGAATTTACGCTCTACGAAGATGAGAACGATAATTACAACTACGAAAAGGGAATTTATTCTACCATTCATTTTTCATGGAACGATAAACACAAAACGCTTACAATAGACAAACGAAGTGGTCAATTTCCAGGTATGCTTGAAAATCGGAAGTTTAATATAGTTGTAGTTGGTACTGATCGTGGTATTGGTGCTGAGTTATCGGCTACGCCTAATCAGGTAGTTAAATACAATGGCAATAAACTCGTTGTGAATTTTGAAAAATGAAATCAATCGTATAATAATTTATAAACGAAAAGTATATGCATTTACCGATTCTAAGATTTTGCAAAACCATGGAGTTGCGCAACGACCCAGCCTTAATCGAAGCTTATAAAAAAGCTCATGCAAAAGGTGCTGCATGGCCCGAAATAACGCAGGGGATGAAAGATGTGGGTATTCTTGATATGGAGATATATCTGATCGGCACAAAGCTATTCATGATAATGGATACCGTAGCGGATTTTGATCATGACAAGGCGATGGCTGAACTTGCTACAAAGCCTCGACAAAGCGAATGGGAAGCGCACATGTCACAGTTTCAGGACGCTTCTGCCGACGC
Source organism: Parabacteroides sp. FAFU027 (assembly GCF_022808675.1). NCBI lineage: Bacteria > Pseudomonadati > Bacteroidota > Bacteroidia > Bacteroidales > Tannerellaceae > Parabacteroides > Parabacteroides sp. FAFU027. The sequence goes on along the minus strand of NZ_JAKZKV010000008.1, from coordinate 115,791 downwards.
TTCTGCTGACCAGAAATGGCAATTGATGGAGCGAATTTATAAGATGGGAGAATGATTTTACTGAGAGAAATTTTTAAGTAATGAATAAATGAACCAGCTGTTTGATGAAAGTAAAATGAGTTGGTTATAGAATTGATTAAAAGAAATATGAAGGCAAAATTTTTAAGTGTTGTTTTAGTTCTGATATCTTTAAATATGTCAGCGCAGGACAAGAAAATGGTTGTAGTTAACACAGAAAAGGAACCCGTTGCTCTGGGTAAGTTTGAGCCAACATGGGAGTCGCTAAGTCAGTACAAAGCCCCTGAGTGGTTTCGCAATGCCAAGTTTGGTATCTGGGCGCACTGGGGTCCGCAATGTCAACCCGAGTTGGGCGACTGGTATGGTCGTTTTATGTACAACGAAGGAGGTTGGCAATATAACGCCCATGTTCAAAAATATGGGCATCCCTCAAAATTTGGATTCAAAGATGTGATCAACGAGTGGAAAGCCCAGAATTGGAATCCCGAAAAACTGGTGGCACTTTATAAACGTGTGGGTGCTCAGTATTTCTTTGCCATGGCCAACCACCACGACAACCTCGATTTGTGGAACAGCAAATACCAGGAATGGAATTCGGTGCGCGTTGGACCTAAAAAAGACATTGTAGCCGGTTGGGCTGCAGCGGCAAAAAAATACAAATTGCCTTTTGGTTTAAGTGTACATGCTTCACATACCTGGACATGGTTTGAAACTTCTCAACGCTCTGATACAGCAGGAGCCTTAAAAGGTGTGCCTTACGATGCTAAATTAACGAAAGCAGATGGCAAAGGTACCTGGTGGGAAGGACTTGATCCTCAAGAGCTTTATGAGCAAAACCATCCTATGAGCAATGGCAGCGAAAAAAACATTACCGCATTGTGGAGTCAGTGGGATTGGGATAACGGTGCAAGTACCCCCGATCAGAAATATTGCGATAAGTTTTACAACCGCACTATGGATTTGATTAACCTTTATCATCCTGATTTGCTTTATTTCGATGATTCTAAATTACCCCTTTACCCGGCTAGCGATGCAGGACTGAAAATTGCGGCGCACTACTACAATACCAATATGGCTCAACATAAAGGGAAGCTCGAAGCAGTTTTGTTTGGCAAGCAGTTGACCGAAGACCAAAAGAAATGTATGGTTTGGGATGTGGAGCGCGGTGCACCCGACAAACCGCAGGTGAACGCCTGGCAAACCTGTACCTGTATCGGCGATTGGCATTATAATAGGGGTATTTACGATAATGGCGGTTACAAATCGGCAGCTACGGTTATCCGGATGTTGATAGATATCGTAAGTAAAAACGGAAACCTGTTGCTCAATATTCCTGTTCGTGGCGATGGTACTATCGACGATAAGGAAGTGACTGTGCTCGAAGGTATTGCTGCATGGATGGAAGTAAACAAAGAGAGTATTTTCGATACTCGTCCGTGGAAAATTATTGGTGAAGGACCTTCGGTGGATGCGGTGAACAAGTTGGACGGTGCAGGTTTTAACGAAGGAAAACTGGCTTATACTGCAAAGGATGTTCGTTATGCCCAAAAGGGAAATGTGATTTATGCTACTGTAATGGGAGTTCCGGCTGAAGATATTTCGCTCAAATCGCTTGTGAAAAATCTTGGGAAACAAAAAATCAAGAAAATCGAACTGCTTGGCAGCAAGGAAAAGCTATCCTGGAAACAGAATTCAGATGTCCTTATCATTCAAAAACCAAAGAATATTCCCAACGATATAGCGGTTGTGTTTAAAATAGAACGGAAATAATAATCAAGGATGCTGTTTCCCTTTAGATGTGTTTTAAAAATAAAAAAGTTCTAACCGATGTTTTTAGATAATATTTTCAATATGAAATCACTGGTTTTGATATTGTGCTTTGCTCTCTCGTTCAGTTGCATGGCAAAGAATCAAAATACTCTTGTGCTGCCATCACTTTTTTCCCAACACATGGTGCTTCAGCAGAAGGAGGAAGTTGTTTTTTGGGGAAAAAGTAATTCCGAAGCAGAAATAACCATCAGGGGAAGCTGGGGAGAAACAGCAAAATCAAAAGCGGCAAAGGATGGCAAATGGACTTCCAAACTGAGAACACCTGGTGCTGGAGGTCCATATAAAATCGAGATATCCAATGCAGATACCACTATCCTGATTGACGATGTATTGATTGGAGAAGTCTGGCTTGCATCGGGTCAATCAAATATGGAAATGAGGCTTAAAGGTTGGCCTCCTGCTGATACGGTGCAGAATTCAAAAAATGAAATTGCTTCTGCATCTTATCAGGGAATCAGAATGTTTACAGTTGCTCAAGAACTTTCTGATACTCCTCTCAGTGATGTAAAGGCTGTGTGGAATGTATGTAATCCGCAAAATGCTCCGGACTTAAGTGCCACAGCTTATTTCTTTGCGAGGGAGGTTCACAAAAAACTTGGTGTGCCTGTAGGTGTTATCAACTCCTCTTGGGGAGGTACGCCGGCTGAGTCCTGGGTAAGCAATGCAGGTCTTTCAGGAATGGATGATTTTAAAGAACTTCTTAAAAAAATCAGCGTGTCTTCTCTGGAAAGAAAAAAGATCAATGAATGGATGAAGCAGTTGCCTGCGATTGATCTGAGTCTCACGGCCAATTCATCTGGAGTCAACTGGTCTCACCTTGACCTGAAAGATGCAGAAGCTGCGACAGAAAATTTCAATGACAGGTCATGGAAAACGATGCAACTTCCTTCTGCATTGGAACGAGGCGGAATTGGGGAGTTTGACGGAGTTGTATGGTTCAGGAAAGAGTTTGAAATTACAGATGAAAAACCTTCATCCTATAAGTTATCGCTGGGTCCAATTGACGACATGGATATGACTTATGTGAACGGAAAGCTGGTAGGGACGACTGTAAAGGATGGACTATGGCAGTCGGGACGTGTGTATGAAATACCCGAAGGTCTTCTAAAAAAAGGCAAGAATGTGATTTCTGTCAAAGTGATGGATACAGGAGGCGGAGGCGGAATTTGGGGAAAGAAAGAACAGCTTTTTCTCCAAAATTCTGAAGGTGGCAGGATTGAACTGGCGGGAGAGTGGAAATATCTTCCTTCTGCAGAATACAGAAATGGGAAACTCTATCTCTTTGGAATTGATCAATTTAAATTCCAGGAGAAACCTTTCTGCAGCATGGATCTTACACCAGGTACACCGACAGCATTATTTAACGCCATGATTGCGCCTTTGACCTCTTATAAGATAAAAGGTGTAATATGGTATCAGGGTGAAGCCAATGTAGGAAATGCAAAGCAATACGAAAGACTTTTCCCTGCTCTTATTACCGATTGGAGAAAGCAGTGGAATAGTGATGTTCCTTTTTATTTTGTACAGATCGCTCCCTGGGCTTACCAAAATGATTATCAGAAAGGAAAATCGCAAGAGCTGAGAGATGCGCAACGGAAAGCACTTTCTCTTCCAGGTACAGGAATGGTTGTTTCAATGGATATAGGAAACAATGCAAATATCCATCCGGCGAATAAACAGGATGTCGGGAAAAGGCTCGCTTTATGGGCATTTGCAAAAACGTATGGCCAAAAAAATACCTGTTCGGGTCCATTGTATGAAAAACATAGAGTAGAAGGGCAAAAAATTATTATAAGTTTCTCGAATACCGGAAGCGGATTGAAACAAAACGGGAAAATGCTGGATGGCTTTGAAATTGCAGGAGCAGATAAAGTATTTTATCCGGCAAAAGCTTTGATTAAGGATAAGAATGTGATGGCGTGGTCTGATAAAGTAAAAGCACCGGTTGCAGTAAGATATGCATGGTCTGATACGGCATCTGCCACTTTGTTTAACAAAGAAGGATTGCCTGCTTCTTCTTTTCAATCAGATTATTGATTGAAAAATGTATTTTTTTAAATTGAATTGTAAATAAACCATGAAAAAAAAGTATTGTAATTGGAACTCAAAGCGAATAATTTTGCTTTTAATTCTCACTGCCTTTTTAGCTCAAAGAAATATTGCACAAGAAAAAACATTTGGTTATGTGAAAATTGGCGGTGGCGGTTATGTATGCTCTGTAATCGAGAGTTTATCTGAACAAAATGTGTTTTATGCAAAAAGCGATGTGGGTGGTATTTACAAGTGGAATGAAACCACTAAAGACTGGACGCCTCTCTTTGCATGGGTTTCGCCCGATGAAACAACCTATATGGGAACTGAGGCTTTTGTCATTGATCCAGGCTCTCCCAATAAACTCTTCGCCATGGCAGGGACAAACTATTGGAACAATGGAAAAAGTGCTTTGTTGCGTTCGTTCGACTACGGAAAAACCTGGGAGGTTTATGAAACCACATCCAAGTTCAAGGTGGATGGAAATGGTTTGGATCGTCAAAAAGGAGAAACCTTAGCCATTGACCCTGCAAATGGAAATATACTTTATTTCGGCACACGCAATTCAAATGGCTTGTTTAAAAGTACCGATGCGGGTAAAACCTGGAATAAAGTAACCACTTTCCCCGATAGTATCGGCACTGCTGCCTCATTTAGTTTTGTTCTGTTCGATAAAGATTCGGCAACCCCAGAGGGTTGCTCGACTATCATCGTGGGTAATCATAAAACGGGAAACAACCTTTTTATCAGCGAAGATTTTGGAGCTACATGGACATCGATTGGCGGATTTAGCAAGGCAAAACCTCAACGTTGCGTATTATCGCCTAACGATAGAAATTTGTATGTAACCTATGCCAATGGTGATTCCGCCGATGGATATGGTGGGGTTTACAAATATAACATGACCACCAAACAATGGACAAATATTTCACCTGCAACCAATAGGGGATACAGCGGAATCAGTTTAATATTAAATGATCCACAGAAAATAACCTGTTCAACCTATAATTTCTGGGGCTCACAGCAACCATGGGGTTGGGGCGACGAGATTTATTACAGTGCAACCGGAGGTTCTACAGGTTTGTGGGTACGAAAAAATTCAAGTACTGGTAGCACAATGCTCACGAATGGCATTAATTGGATGCAGAACCACTCGATGCATTGGGTAGGTTGTGTTACCATGAGCAACACCAAGCCGGGCGTAGTATATGCGGTATCCGGAAATGGAGTGTTTATGACTGATAATATTATGGCTTCGAAACCTGCATGGAAAGTAGTTTCGCATGGTTTGGAAGAAACAGTGCCGTGTTTTCAGGGAATGCTTAGTATTCCTAACGGTCCGCTCATCACAGCCATTGGCGATGTAAACGGTTTCGTTCATACAGATATCGACCAATATCCAACAGCAAGTATTACACAGTCGGTGAGTATGGCTTATGCTCCGCAAAATACCAGCACAATTGTACGGTCGGTAAATAAACAAAAAGAATTGAGCCCCGGTCAATTTGAGTATTGGAATGTTGTTGCTTTAAGTGAAAATAACGGTAGCACATGGACTGAATTACCGGTATTGCCTGTTAAAATTGCAGGTGGTAAGGCCTCTATATCAGCTGATGGAAAAATAATTTTGTGGCAAGCAAATAACACTGCAACAGGCAATGTCCTGTATTGGACTGACAACAAAGGGGTGACATGGAATAAAACTGCCACAATGCCTGCCAATGCCGTTCCGGTGCCCGATGGCGTTGATCCGTTGAAATTTTATTTGTACAACACTACAGGTAAAATTTACCGAAGCGATGATGGTGCTAAAACGTTTAACCCGATTTCGAATGTGGGAAGTGCAGGCGGTTCGAGTGTGCTCAAAACCATTCCAGGAAAAGCCGGCCATGTATGGATAAATAATAACGGAAAAATAAGATACAGCACCAATGAAGGGGTAACGTTTACAACCTGTAATAATTACTCCTGTGCCGCATTTTCGCTCGGAAAAGAAGCTCCAGGGAACGATTATCCGACTGTTTATATTTGGGGAAAATCATTAGGTTCTTCGCCAGAGGGAATGTGTCGTTCGGTAGATATGGGGAAAACGTGGATTAGAGCCAATGATGATGAACATGAATGGGGTCATTTAGCCAATGCCGGTAATATTGAAGCAGATCAAAATGTTTACGGGAGAGTGTATAAAAGTACGGCAGGAATGGGAATTCCTTGGATGGGCATAAATACAGGAACCGGAGTTTCTGCGAATTATGCTGATAAAAATTCAATCATTGGGCCTAATCCGTTTGAGAATAGCATAACCCTTCGCGCAAATGGTGTAAATATCAAATCTATCGATATTTATAATCTTCAGGGAATGCAAATACAACATATTGAAACCGATATGTATGCGAATGAAAGTATTGATTTTGGTGATGATCTTATATCGGGTGTTTATTTGGTAAATGTACGTGATACAAAATGCTCTCAACAATACAAGATTATCAAACAGTAATGAGCAATATTGTTCGCGGATATTATTGTAGGTAAAATAATAAATTCAAAGATATTTATGAAAAACAGAGTTGTTCCGATTGCAAAACTTGTAATTGCTTTAGTGTTAATGACATTCAGTTCCAGCAGAGTAATCTCTCAAACCGTTTCAGTTTCGTCGCCAAATAAGAAAATCAGTGTAGCACTGTATTGCCAGCAAAACAAAACGACTGGGAGTTGGCATTTGCAGGTAAATTACGCAAATAGTGGCAAAGTTTCGGAAGTCATTCCGGCTATCGGTTTGGGCCTTTCGCGTAGTGATCAGGATTTTTCCTCTGAATTGAAATTTCTGAAAGCCGGTAAAGCCGTTTCGGTAAACGAACAATACACCGATGTTCACGGAAAACGCAGCCGGTGCAGTAACGCAGCCAACGAAATGGTGGTGGCTTTCGAAAATCCTTCCAAAGCCAAATTAAACCTGATTATCCGTGCGTATAATGACGGAATCGCTTTTCGGTACGAGTTCCCTGAGAAAGAAGGGAAATTTGTGATGAAAGATGAATTGACCGCCTATTCCATTCCGGATAGTACACAACGTTGGCTCGAAAAGTTTAATACAGCCAATGAAGGTTTGTACAGCACAATGAATAATGGTCACGAACAAACGGATTGGGGCTATCCAGCATTATTTAATACTGCGGATAAATCATGTTGGTATTTGATTCATGAGGCGGATGTAGACCGTTCGTATTGCGGTACTAAATTGACCAACTACGGGGATAAAACCAAATACAAGCTCACTTTCCCCGACCAATGGAACGGACGTGGAAAAGGGGAATCTAAGCCGACAATCACGCTTCCTTGGAAATCGCCGTGGCGCGTAGTGGTTGTGGGAAATTTGGCTGATATTGTTGAATCGACGCTTGTTAATGATGTGTCAACGCCTTCGAAACTGACTACTACCGACTGGGTAAAACCCGGTAAAGCCTCGTGGAACTACTGGTCGGACAACCACGGAACAAAAGACTATAAAGTGGTATGCGATTTTGCTGACCTTGCTGCTTCCATGAACTGGCCCTATACGCTGCTCGACTGGGAGTGGGATGCCATGGGCAATGGCGGTAATCTTGAAGATGCTGTTAAATATATCTATTCAAAAGGATTGAAACCGCTCATTTGGTACAACTCGGGTGGAGACCATAACTGGGTTTCAGCAACTCCAAGGGATCGTATGCTCACCCACGAGAACAGGGTGGAAGAATTCACCAAACTGAATAAGTTGGGAATCGTAGGCGTTAAGATTGATTTCTTCGAAAGTGAAAAGCAGGATATGATCAAGTATTATCTTGATATTTTGGATGATGCAGCTAAGTTCAAGATAATGGTTTATTTTCACGGTTGCCTGGTGCCACGCGGCTGGCAACGCACTTACCCGAACCTGATGACCTACGAGGGAGTTCGTGGTGCTGAGTGGTACAACAATGGGCCGGAATTTACCCCAGCTGCTCCTGCGCACAACGCTACACTGCCGTTTACGCGCAACGTGATTGGTTCGATGGACTATACGCCCGTCACTTTCACCAATTCTCAATATCCGCATATCACTTCGTATGGGCATGAGCTTGCTTTAAGTGTGGTGTTCGAATCGGGCTTCCAGCATCTGGCTGACCGTCCCGAAGGATATTATGCTTTGCCCGATGCGGCAAAAACTTTCCTAAAGGATGTTCCAAATACCTGGGATAACACCAAACTGCTCGATGGCTATCCCGGTCAGGACATTATCATGGCCAGACAAAAAGGCGATAAATGGTATATTGGCGGAATAAACGGCGAAAATAGCGAAAAAACCAAAACATTGAAATTCGATTTTTTACCGGATAATTCAAGCTATAAGCTCACATTAATCGCTGATGGCAACCATGATAAGGATTTCAAGGTGCAATACATGGTTGTAAATAAATCGAGTTCAGTTGATGTGAAATTGCTTCGCAGAGGTGGATTTGTTGCATCCTTGGTATCGGAAAATTGACAATTTGGAAACTTATGTTTATTGAAACTATAGACTATTCAAGAATGAAACACAAACTTACAGTCCTTTGGGCTCTGTTCATGGCAGTTGCAATTAGTGTTGCAAATGCACAAACAACCAAAAAATACCATCAATGGGCTCCCACACCACCGCTTGGCTGGAACAGTTGGGATTGCTTTGGAACAACAGTTACCGAACAGCAAATAAAAGAACAGGCCGATGCCATGGTAAAATACCTTTTACCCAGCGGATACAAATATCTCACAGTGGATATTCAGTGGTACGAGCCCGAAGCTAAAGGACATGCTTATGATCCTAACGCTACGCTCACGATGGATGAGTACGGTCGCTTAACGCCCGGTCTGAAAAAATTCCCTTCGGCAGCCGACGCCAAAGGGTTCAAACAACTGGCGGACTATGTGCACTCTAAAGGACTGAAATTCGGCATTCATATCATGCGTGGAATTCCCCGTCAGGCTGTTGAGAAGAATACTCCTGTGCTTGGTACAAATGCCAAGGCTCAGGATATTGCCATTAAAAGCTCTACCTGCGCTTGGAACCCTGATATGTATGGCGTAGATGCTACCAAACCGGAAGGTCAGGCTTACTACAACTCTATTGTGCAGATGTATGCCGACTGGGGAGTGGATTTTATCAAATGCGACGATATTTCGCGTCCTTACGACAATGTGCAACAGGCCGAGATTGAGGCTCTTCGTAAGGCGATTGATAAAACTGGTCGCCCGATCATTTTGAGCTTGTCGCCGGGTGCAACGCCGGTTAAGATGGGCGAACATGTTATGAATCATGCCAATATGTGGCGAATCACCGACGATTTTTGGGATCGTTGGGAATTGTTGCAAGCCATGTTTGAGCGTCTGGATGTGTGGACGCCATTTCGTGGGCCGGGTCATTTCCCCGATGCCGATATGCTTCCCATTGGGATTGTAGAATTCAAACGCCCTACCAATTTCACCAAAAATGAACAATATACGCTGATGAGCCTTTGGGCTATCGGGCGTTCGCCGCTTATTCTTGGAGGAGACATGACCAAGCTCGACGATTTCACGAAAGAGATACTCACCAACCCTGAAATGCTCAAGGTAAACCAGCACAGCATAAACAACCGTCAGGTGTCGCGCAATAAAAATCTGATTGTGTGGACGGCCGATGTGCCTAACAGTAAAGACAAATATGTGGCTCTTTTCAATGCGCAAAGCAAGGGTGAGAATGTTGATTTCAACAATGCCAATCAGGCCAATGTAAAAGTAAACTTTGAAGCCATTGGTATAAAAGGCAAAGCCAAAGTGCGCGATTTGTGGAGTCACAAAGACCTTGGAATTTTTAATGGAAGTTTCGGGCGCGAATTACCACAACACGGAGCCGGACTTTATCGGATAAGTCCGGTGCGTTAATGTCAGGCAAAATGAGTAGATCTTCTTGTGGAATTTTAAATTGAGATACATTAATTGTAATGAAACCATATCTAATTACCCTTACAGTCTTATTATCAATCTTCAAAATTGAAGCCCAAACAGTAAACGATTGGGAAAATCCGGCCGTTAATGGCATAAACAAAGAAAAACCGCACGCCTACACTTTTTTGGCGGAAGAAAAGCGTAATAATCCGGCTATTCAGTCGCTCAATGGCCTCTGGAAATTCCACTGGTCGGCTAATCCGCAAGCCCGGCCGCAGGACTTTTATGCCGCAGGTTTTTCGGCCGAAAAGTGGGACAATATTCTGGTGCCCGGCAATTGGGAACTTCAGGGATTTGGAACGCCTATCTACACCAATGTTGCTTATCCGTTTAAAAAGGACTTCCCAAGAGTAATGGGCGAGCCAGATAAGAGTTTCACCACCTACAAAGAACGGAATCCGGTAGGCAGCTACCTGACAAGCTTTGTAATTCCTTCCAACTGGACTGATAAACAAGTGTTTCTGAACTTCGGTGGCGTGCAATCAGCCATGTATGTGTGGGTGAATGGTCAGAAAGTAGGTTATAGCGAAAACTCGATGTCGCCAGCTGAGTTTGACATCACCTCTTACATTCATAAAGGAGAAAATAAACTGGCGGTAGAAGTATATAAATATTGTGACGGCAGCTATCTCGAAGATCAGGATATGTGGCGACTGGGTGGAATTTTCAGGGATGTGGATTTAATTGCCCGCCCGAAAACCTATATCAGCGACTTTTTTGTGAAGGCAGAGCCGGATAAATCTTTTAAGAATGCCAATATCTCGGTTGATGTGAAACTTGAGAATCGTTCAACCGTAAAAAGCTCAGGTTTGCATATCGATGCCGAAATAACAGGTTTTACAAAATCAGGTGAAACGGTGGATATGAATTTTTCACAAAAAATCCCCGCTGTTTTAAACGGAAAAATCCTTTCGGTGGATTTGAAGTCGATGATAAACGATGCAAAACTATGGTCAGCCGAAACGCCTGATTTATACAATCTTGTACTGAAATTAAAAAACAAAAAGAATGAAATTGTAGATAAAGCCGAATGCAATTTTGGCGTTAGAAAGATTGAAGTTCGGGGTGAAGTATTTTATATAAATGGCAAAGCGGTGAAACTGAAAGGAGTCAACCGTCATGAGCAACATCCACGCACCGGCAAACACATGCCAAGGGGCACGATGATAAAAGATATGGAGTTGATGAAACAAGCTAATATCAACTGGATTCGTACTTCGCATTATCCCAACGACCCGCTGTTTTATGAGCTTTGCGACAAATACGGATTTTATATCATGGACGAAGCCAATCAGGAAGCCCACGATTATGGTTTGAGTAATAACGTGTCTGGCGATGACCCGCAATGGAAAAAAATGCATGTGGAACGTGCGGTTTCGTTGGTGGAAAGAGATAAAAATCATGCTTGCGTCATTTTTTGGTCGTTGGGCAATGAAGGTGGAAAAGGCCGCAATATGAAGGCCATGGCCGATACAATCAAAAAACTTGACCCAACACGTTTGGTCTTTTCCGATACACACCGCGAGATTTCAGACCTGTACGACGACAGTTACCTGCATCCGGCCGATTTTAAAAAATTAGCAGAGAAGATTAATGATAAACCGGTTGTGATGCGCGAATATGCCCACGTGATGGGAAGTTCGGGCGGAAATCTTCAGGAGTATTGGGATGTGATATATGCCGATTCAAGCATTGCAGGAGCTGCCATTTGGGAATGGAACGAAAATGGATTGTCTAAGCCCAAGGATGGTTCTTCGCTTAAACTTACGCTGCACCCCGATGATTGTTCGTTGAAAGAAAACGAATTCTGGGCGTATGGAGGCGATTTTGGCGACACACCCAACGATGGCAATTTCTGTATAAGAGGTCTGGTTACGACCGACAGAAAACCAAACCCACATTATTACGAGGTGCAAAAAGTGTATCAACCGGTTGTATTCCAGTTGGTAAACGATAGAACTGCAAGTGTTCGGGTTACCAATCATTTTGATTTCCAACCCTTGCAAAATTTTGATTTTGAATACGAATATACTTCCAACGGCAAATCGATTCAACGGGGTACATTCCGATGCGACGACATATTGCCGGGTGCATCAGCCGTTGTCAATCTTCCCGTGCCTCAGTTGGCCGATACGGTTTCGTCTGATATCTGTCTGAATATCTACGTCAGACTAAAAAATGCGACACTTTGGGCCGAAACAGGGTATTGTATTGCCCGCGAGCAGTTTGTGGTGAAGCCGTTTGCATGGAAAAGAATCGTTCCTGCCGGGAAGACGGTTAATGTGACTGAGACTACCTCACAAATTCAACTTAAAACAGAAACCATGACCTTTACTTTGGATAAAAAGAATGGTTCGCTGACAAGCTGGAAGGTGAACCAGCAGGAAATACTGAAAGGTCAACTGGAACCGTATTTCTGGAAAACACCTAACGACAACCAAAAGCATAGTGGCTATGTACAAGAATTTGCGAAATGGAGAAATGCAGCCGAAAACCGGGTGGTGAACAAAGTAGAACTGTCCAAACAGGATAATTCGGTATTGGTAAAATTCGAAATGAATTTGCCGGCTATCGGTGCAAATTATACATTGAGTTACCAACTGAACGGGCTTGGACAATTGCAGGTTGAAGCTGCTTATCAGCCTCTGAACGATACCATTACGCTGATGCCTAAATTTGGAATGAGGATTCGTGTTGCAGATAATTATAACACCATTGGCTGGTATGGACGTGGTTTTTACGAAAATTACCCCGACCGTAAAACGGCCACGTTCATTGGACTTTATCGGGCAAAACTGGATGATTTCATGACGCATTATGCAGCGCCCCAGGATAATGGCAACCGCTGTGATGTGCGTTGGTTTACGCTGAGTTCGCAAAACAATGCGGCTGTGAAGGTGACCGGCTTGCAGCCGCTTTGCTTCCGGGCTTGGTCTTACACAGAGGAAGATCTGGAGCCTGCCCGCCACGACTACGAATTGCCAAAACGAGACTTTATCAACCTGAATATCGATTTGAATATTCATGGCGTGGGTGGCGATGATTCGTGGGGTGCAAAAACAATGGATAAATACACCATTCCGGGGAACAAATCTTATAAATACGGTTTTGTGCTGGAATATGCCGGAAAATAATAGCTGATGAAAAATGATTAATGAAAACCAATACAAAATACATTCAATGAAAACCAGTAAAAAATACATTAAGGCACTTATGCTAACGGGTTTGCTCCTGTTAAGTGCAAATTCATTCTCACGCAACCCGAATTTTCATATTTATATCTGTTTCGGGCAGTCGAATATGGAAGGTCAGGGAGCTATCGAAGCTCAGGACAAAACGGTAGATAGCCGTTTTAAAGTTCTTCAATCCTTGGATTGTACAGGCCGGAATAAGGGTACGTGGTATACGGCTCTTCCTCCATTGTGTCAGTGTACCTCAGGCCTTTCGCCTGCCGATTATTTCGGAAGAACCATGGTGAAATACCTTCCGGACAGTATTACCGTAGGGGTTATCAATGTGTCAATTGGCGGGTGCGACATCAGGATGTTTGATAAAGATCTTTACCAGAGTTATCTCAATCCAACTGATGCTACCTTTTCAGCTAAAGTTCAGGCATATGGAGGAAATCCGCTTAAACATCTGATGGATTTGGCCAAACAAGCACAACAAGATGGGGTAATAAAAGGTATTCTATTGCATCAGGGAGAGGCTAATACCGGTAATACAAACTGGCCATTGTATGTAAAGAAAGTATATAACGATATGTTGGCTGAACTTTCATTGAGTGCCGATACGGTACCGCTTTTATCAGGTGAGGTATTGTATACCGGGATGTTCTTACACATGAATCCCATCATCAGGCAACTTCCTAATGTCGTTCCTACGGCACATATAATTTCTTCCGAAGGATTGACCGGAGATTGGGGACACTTTACCTCCGATGGTTACCGAAAACTTGGCATAAGATACGCTGCAAAAATGCTATCGTTAATGGGGGTTGGAGCTAAGGTTTTTGAGCCGGAGAACTATTATTATGAACCTGAATGTTCGAAATTGGGTGCTAACTGGAATATAGTTACTGATAAAACCGCTTCTAATAACAATTATGTGACGATTAAGTCTGGAATGAACAACACTACCGCGGCATCAACGGATAGTGCAAATGCAATTTATTTTGATTTTACTGCCAAAACGGACACCACTTTTTATGTTTATGCGCGGGTGTATTGCGCTACATTAAAATCGGATTCATACTGGTTTAAAATGGATGATGGCTCATTTGAATATGTAAATGGTTTGCCAAAAGGTGCGTGGACATGGGTGAAGGTGAAAACCTATAATCTTAAAGCCGGACATCATACTTTGGCTATTACCAACGGCGAAGAGGGAGCCCGCCTTGACAAAATATATATTTCAAATGTTGACATTCTCCCCACAGGAATGGGAGATCAGGCTGTGAAAGCTTTTAATCCGGTAGTGTATAACGTACCAGGCAAAATTGAAGCAGAATCATATTCATACCAATTATGGGTACTTCCTACAGCTACTGCCGATATTGATGGTGTTTCGGATGTGACGAATATCGATACCGACGATTATATGGAATATCTGGTGAATGTGCCAACTGATACAGCTTATAAAGCAACCTTCCGTTATACTTCATCTGTTTCGAATGGGGCAGTAGCTGTATTGCTTGACGAGAAGCCAGTTGGCTCAATATCTTTACCTGGTACGGGCGGTTTATATAAATCGGGTTCAACGGACATCCCTTTAAAGGCAGGAAGACATACCCTTAAATTGGTTGCAACCTCGGGTGGGTTTCAATTGAATTGGATTAATTTTGAGAAAGTTAAGGCAACAGGAATAGAAAATGTTTTGGATAACGGACTAAGTATTTATCCAAATCCCACCAATGGTGAATTGAATATTAAGAGTGATATATTCGGAATTAGCAATGTGGCTATTTTTGATTGTTCCGGAAAACAAGTGTATAGCAGAAAATTTGATTTGACAAATCACCTCAATTTCAATCCAAAACTACAGAAAGGAGTCTATTTTTTAAAGCTAAATAATAATCAAACTCGTAACATTAAAATTGTTATTGACTAGGTGGAGGTCGCCTTAAATTCAGTACGGTCATAATTTGATATTGGTAATAATTCTGCGAAATTCAAGGAGGAGTTGAGTAAACAATATAAACTTGTACTGAATCATAAAAAGTCAAATAAGGAAAAATATCAAATATGAATTGGGAAAAAATCTCTATAGCTAAATTAATTCTATTGCTATTAATAATGGGTAGCACCATTCAGGCACAAACAAAAATTACGGTTGATGTAACCAAGCCGGGACATGCAATTTCGCCTGCATTATTTGGAATTTTCTTCGAAGATATTAATCTTTCTGCCGATGGCGGGTTGTATCCCGAAATGGTACAAAACCGTTCGTTTGAAGATGCTGATACGCTTCAAAACTGGAAGTTTAGTAGTATTCATGGCAAAAGTGTAGCGAAGATAAGCAATGCTGAAATTTATGCTAAACCGCCGGTTTCTCCATTAAACCCGTTTAACCGTAAGTCATTACTAATATCAGCAGCGGGTTCTTTCAAGTTGGAAAACGCCGGTTACTGGGGTATGAATATGGTTCAGGGCGAAAGTTATACGCTAAAGTTGGCAGCCCGTGCCATTGAAGGTTTTTCTTCACCGTTAAAAGTAAGAATTCTGGACGCAAAAGGAAAAGAAATATCCTCTGGTGAAATTAAAGGAATTACAGACAACTGGGCGTATTACACTGCAAATCTGAAAATAAGCTCAGGCGATCCCAAGGCAAGTCTGGAAATTTCAGGTGAAGGCAACGGAAAACTGTTTCTGGACATGGTTTCACTGCTGCCTGATAAAACATGGAAAAATCATGGCTTACGCACCGACCTTGCTGAAGCATTAGATGCTATTCACTCCAAATTTTTGCGCTTTCCGGGCGGCTGTTGGGTGGAAGGGAATGAAATGAAACAAATGAACCACTGGAAAAATACCATCGGCAATATTGATACACGTTCTCCGCTTTGGAATTTTTGGGGTTACAACGCTACTAACGGACTTGGTTTCCACGAATACCTTCAACTGGCAGAGGATTTGGGAGCTGAACCTCTATACTGCATCAATGTGGGTATGTCGCACAGCGAAGTAATTCCGCTTGACCAAATGGGACAATGGGTGCAGGATGCCCTGGATGCAATCGAATATGCCAACGGCCCGATAACTTCGGTTTGGGGTGGGATAAGAGCCAAAAACGGACATCCTGAACCATTCAACCTGAAATATATGGAAATTGGAAACGAAAACGGAGGAACTCCATATAATGAACGTTGGCCGTTGTTTGTAAAAGCAATTTTGGCAAAATATCCGTACATGAAACTCATTGCCAACGAATGGGCCGGCGGCCATCCCAATGAGCCGAAACCTGATTTGATTGATGAGCACTATTATAACAATCCCGATTGGTTTATCTGGAACTCAAACAAATACGATGGTTACAACCGCAACGGTTCTAAAATTTTCATTGGTGAGTATGCGGTAACATCAGGTACAGGAAACGGTAACCTTCGGGGGGCAATTGGCGAAGCGGCTTGGATGACCGGGATGGAACGAAATTCCGATATTGTGGAGATGGGGGCTTATGCACCATTATTATGTAATACAAATCACAAAGCCTGGCCAATCAATCTCATCAATTTCGATAGCTATCGTTGGTTCGGCTTGCCAAGCTATTATGTACAGCAAATGTTTTCCAATAATCAGGGGACCAATGTGTTGCCATTTGACGTGGAGAATAATCCGGCAATAGAAACAGCACAAAGCATGGGAGGTATAGGTTTTGGCACCTGGATGACCTCGGCTGAATTTAAAGATGTCGTAGTTACAGCTCCTGACGGAAAAATTCTGTTTAAACCTGATTTTGCAAAAGTTGACAATAACTGGAGACAAACCGGGAAAGGCCAATGGAGTGTAAAGGATGGAGTGCTCAAACAATCGGCAATAGAGCAGGGCGTAAGTGTTTTTATGGGCGATTCTACGTGGAAAGACTATACTGTCAACCTGAAGGCTCGTAAAATTTCGGGTGAGAACGGATTCCAGATATACTTCCACAATAGAAAAAATGATGACCATAACCGTTTCGAAGTAGGCGGTTGGAGTAATTCTGTTATGCACCTCGAAATGGGCATGGCAACAGCAGAAATGAAAGCTGAAGCTAAAACGGAACAATGGTACGATGTAAAAATTGAAATCAAAGGAAATGACGTGAGAGCATATCTTGACGGAAAGCTGGTGCAGGAAATTTCAGATAAAAACCTTGCTGTGAAAAGCCTGATTATGAGTGCCGTGAAAGACGAAAAGTCTGGCGATGTAATCGTTAAAGTTGTGAACGCGTCAGCCAAAGCAATAAAAACACAGATAGATTTGAAAGATGCCAAAACTTTTACCGGAAAAGGAAAAGCCATTGTGCTGACTTCGGCCAGTCCGCTTGACGAGAATACATTAGAAAACCCAAAGAAAGTGTATCCGAAAACAGATGATGTGAAATTGACGGGAGCTACCTGCAAGCGTAATTTCCCGGGAAATTCACTGACAGTAATTCGTTTCGGCACGAAAAAATAGTCTTTTTCTGAGTGTAAATTTAAAAACTATTATTAGTTAAAATTGATAAATATGAAAACGAGAGCTAAGAATTACAGATATTTCAATAGGCTGCCTCGATTTATAGCGGCGTTAATATTGATATGTGTTAGTTTTTTATCAGCTATTGAGTCATACGCTCAATACACATTCAAAAATGCCCCCATTGGTGGGGGTGGATTTGTAACAGGACTCATTACCCATCCTACAACCGGCGACAGGTATTGCCGTACCGATGTGGGCGGAGCCTACCGCTGGGATGCCACGAACAATAAATGGGTTCAATTGCTCGACTGGCTTAACGATTCACAAGGTGACCTTTACGG
This sequence comes from Parabacteroides sp. FAFU027, assembly GCF_022808675.1. NCBI lineage: Bacteria > Pseudomonadati > Bacteroidota > Bacteroidia > Bacteroidales > Tannerellaceae > Parabacteroides > Parabacteroides sp. FAFU027. Next base: position 97,931 of record NZ_JAKZKV010000008.1, on the reverse strand, counting down.
AGTAGAGGCCTTGGCACTTGATCCGCAAAATGCAAACAATGTTTACATGCTTTGCGGAACCAATTATTCTGGCTCAGGAAAGTCTGCCATGTTAAAGTCAACCGATAAAGGAAATACTTTTACCTATACAGACCTTACCGCTAAGTTTAAAGTTCATGGAAATGGGAACGGACGCGGAAATGGAGAACGACTTGCCGTAGATCCACATAACAGTAATATTTTATTCTGCGGAACCCGGGCCAATGGGCTATGGAAGAGTACGGATGCCGGAGTAACCTGGAATCAGGCTTGGAGCGGCGTGACTTCCACTACCAATGGTAACGGGATATGCTTTGTCCTTTACGATCCTGCGGGCAGCGTGGTGAACGGAATAACCCAGACCATGTATATCGGCGTTTCGCGCACCGGAAGCGGTAATGTTTACAAAAGTACTGATGGAGGGGCAACATTTACTGACATTACTCCTGATACGACATATATGCCTCACAGAGTAGCACTGAAAGACACTACTATGTATGTTACCTATGCTGATGGTGCTGGCCCGGCAGTCAATGGAAATGGCAAATTATATAAGCTCAACACCTCTTCTGGTGTGTGGACAAATGCGACTCCCGTTCATTGGAAGGATTATTCATATGGAGGGGTAAGCATAGATCCCAATAATGTTAACAGGGTGGTAGTTTCGACATGCGGCATGTACTGGAACAACCAGTTTAAAACCGGTTGGGGAGACTTTGTTTTCCTCACAACCGATGGTGGAAAATCCTGGACACTTAAGAATGGTACGAACGCTACTTATGACAGTAACGGAATGAGCTGGTCAAACGGAGGAGCTGTTAACTGGATGGACTGCATTGAGTTTGACCATACTAATACGAATATTGTACGGGTAATAGGTGGTGGTGGTGTATATACCTGTCCCAATATTACGGCCACGAATCCTTCGTGGAAATATGATGTGATTGGAATCGAAGAGACAGCTTTTCTGGATGGTATATCTATACCAGGAGGTCCGCTGATTTCGTCTTTCGGTGACGTGACTGGTTTTGTGCATGATCCTTTAACTTCATATCCAACAAAAAGACTTTCACCTACGGATGGGAATAACCAAAGCATTGCTTACGCGGGTGCAAACCCAAGCAAAGTGGTAAGAGCATCGAACGGCGGAAACGTTGTTTACTACTCCTCCGACATGGGTGCTACATGGACGGGGTGCGCCACCAATAAAGGCACAGATGGCAGGGTGACTATCAGTGCGGATGGAAGCACAATACTGCACTGTCCCGGAAATTCCACCACGACCTATTATACAACAGACAACGGAACAAACTGGTCTGCATGTTCGGGTGTAACACTGGGATCTGCAACCCCGGTGGCCGATCAGGTGAATGCTAATTACTTTTATATCTATCATCCTTCCACAGGTCAGATGTACAGAAGTACCAATAAAGGTGTCAGCTTTTCAGTCGCGGGTGCTCCGGGCAATTCAACGGCGAATTATCCGTGGGAATCTGTCTTGATTCGGACAGTGCCCGGTTATGAAGGACATATCTGGGTGCCTCGTGGTAGAAATGGATTGAAATATTCGACCAATTATGGCGTGACATATACCAATATTGGAAGAATAACATATTGTAAATCAATCGGCATTGGCAAGGCAAAAGAAGGAGCCAGCTATCCAACCATTTTCATTTGGGGAACTGTGTCTGGTGTCACAGGACTTTTTTGTTCAACAGATCAAGGCACTACATGGACTAAAATGAACGATGATGCTCATCAGTTTGGCGGAGCACCTTTACTCATTGGAGATATGAATACTTTCGGAAGAGTATATATGGGTGTCGGTGGAGGAAGAGGTATAATTTACGGGGAACCTGTCGGTGCAACTAACTCAATAGAAACCGAAAGTAGCTTGAATGATATGGCTATTTATCCCAATCCGGCTAAGGATGGTAAATTTTCGATAATGCTTCCGGGGGCTTCTGATAGAGTGAAAATCAGTATTTATGAAAATCAGGGCAGATTGTTGTTTGAAAAGGTATCTGCTAATACTGGTAAGTTGGATATTGATTCAGGGCTGAAAACAGGGATTTACATTGTGAAGGCAATATCAGAAGGGATGAGCATCACTAAAAAACTTATTATTCAATGAAAATTGATGGATAGTTCAATATAAGAAATACTTCAGGAGTCTCTGACTCCTGGAGTATTTCTACATTAATGAGGAATATAACCACTCTCTGCCATAATTTATTATAGACGCTTATTTAGTATTTGGAAAACACAAGAAACAAACAACATGAAATTTAAATTGATATTTGCGTTAATGGCGTGTGTTTCGGCAGTGAATGCCCAAACCACCAATTGCTTTCTGGATGATTTTGTTCCTAAAACAGCTACCATTCCTGTTTCTCAAGTAGCAGTTAAAACTACAAGTACACCAGCCGTAACCGTAACTGTTTCAGCTGACACCATTGGTGCAATTTCTAAATACGTATTTGGAAATGCCATAGCCGCCTGGATGGGGAATAACACAGGTAACGCTACGTTTGTAAAAAACACAAAGGCGTTGAATCCGTCTTTGATCCGTTTTCCGGGCGGTAGCTGGGGTAATATCTTTTTCTGGAACGGAAGACCAACTGATCTGCCCGATTCAATTTATGACGGTGCATCTGGCAAAAAGGTAAAGTTTACCTCCATTTCAGGAACGAATGAATGGTCCACTACTACGGCAAACTATTATACGTTGCGTCAGCAGACGGGTTCACAAGGGCTTATTACGGTTAATTACGGTTATGCGCGATACGGGCTAGGTCAAAATCCTGTTGCGCAGGCTGCCCATCAGGCTGCCGAATGGGTGCGCTACGATAAAGGGCGGACAAAATTCTGGGAGATTGGGAATGAAAATCCCGGTCCTTGGGAGGCAGGCTGGATGATAGATACAAAAACCAATAAAGACGGGCAACCACAGATAATAAATGGACAGCTTTACGGTCAGCATTTTAAGATTTTTGCCGACTCTATGAGGGCAGCAGCAAAACAAGTGAATGCTAAAATTTTCATTGGTGCACTTATATTGCATTATGATGGCGCAACAAGCTGGAATTCGGTGGATAAAACATGGAACGCCGGGGTTTTTAGCCAGGTGGGAGATGCAGCCGATTTTTATGTAATGCATAATTATTTTGGAAATGATAAAAATGCCGATAATTTATTGTCGGTAGCACTAACAGAGCCGGCAAAAAACAGCAGCTTTATTCGGCAGGATATTATCAATAAAGAAGCTTTCGCAAAGCCCATAGCGTTGACTGAATATAATATGGATGGTAATAAGTCCGGTTCAACCATGGTGCGTTCATATGTTAATGGGATGCAGGCGACTATCCTGTTTAATGAGTTGATTAAGAACAACTTTGGTTTAGGTGCAAGATGGTTGCTTGCCTCGGGTGACGATGGTATGTTTTATCAGGGGAATAATACCAGTTTGTTGTGGCAGCCACGTCCTGACTTCTATTATGCCTATTATCAGCAGAAGTTTACCGGCGATCATGCGATTTCTGCGACTTCAACCAATTCAAGTATTTTGGCCTACGCTTCCCGGTTTGCTTCAGGTGAAACCGGGGTTGTGCTTGTAAACAAAGCGAAAACCGCTCAGGTTGTCAAAATCAATCCTAAGAATATCGGTGTTGGAAGTAAATATTATACTTACACCTTGACTGGCGGTGTTGATAATATTGATTCTTCATTATATGTGTCGGTAAATGGTGTCGCACCGACCGGCACACAATGGGGACCGCGTGAAACTTTGGAGACAATTCCGGCGAATGCCTACTCTACAGACGGATCAATCGTGGTGAATTGCCCCAGAATGTCGGTTCAGTTTATTATGCTCGATGCAGGAATTCCAGCCTCAATTAATAATTTGAGGGAAGATAAATTTGGTGTTACCAATTATCCGAATCCATTTTCGGGTACTACAACCATCAAGTTTCAAACAGATTCAGCAGAGCCTGTTTCTATAGAGGTTTTTGACCAAACGGGTAGAAAAATTTCTACTTTAATAAATAATGCATTACTCTCAGGTGATCAAACTGTAAATTTTGATGGAAGTTCATTACCTGCTGGGGTGTATTTCTATAAATTGAAAATTGGAAATTATGCGACAACCCGAAAAATGATTCTTTTGAAATAAAGCAACTTAGTACTAATAATAGCCTGATTGTTTTATTGTACCTAATACCTTTGGGGTTGTAAAACCTCGAAGGTTTCACCCTTTTATTTTTCAATTATACAACAGGGAAAGAGTATATAATTTCTTTGATCAAATCGATTAAAACTTCAGTTTTCAGGATATAGTTTAGGTTACTAACACCGGTAATACAACGGAATTAATTCAATTATAACTGTGATAAACAATAGAATGGATAAAATCTTTTTTAGAGCTAAAGCGTTGTTTTGCCTGCTGTTTATTTGCATATTTTCAATTTTTGCGCAAACCAATCTGGAAAGAAAACAACTTTTCGATTACGATTGGAAATTCTTTTTGGGCGATACAGTCGCTGCGAAACAAAAAAACTTCAACGATGCCTCATGGCGAAGTCTGGACTTACCTCACGATTGGAGTATTGAAGGAAGAGTGAATCCTAAAAATCCCACAAAAGGTGCCGGCGGTTATTTCCCTGCTGGCATCGGTTGGTATCGAAAAACATTTCAGACTCCCATTGATTGGAAGGGCAAGTCAGTATCCGTTTATTTTGAAGGGGTATATATGAATTCCGAAGTATTTATAAATGGCAAATCGTTAGGTGTTCATCCTTACGGTTATTCATCATTCATCTACGATCTTAGCTCTTATCTTGATTTTGGCAAAACAAATGTAATTGCCGTACGCGTAGATAATTCAAAACACCTGAATAGCCGTTGGTATAGCGGTTCGGGCATTTATCGCCATGTGTGGATGCAGGTAACAGATCCGGTGCATGTGGCGCATTGGGGCGTTGCTGTAACTACACCCGAAGTTAGCCCGAAAAAGGCAAGCGTACAGGTGAAAACGATTGTGAAAAACGTAAGCGCAATCCCTCAAAATATTACCTTAAAAACCACTTTGTGGAACAAAAGCGGGAAAGTTGCCGGAAGCAAAAGTGTAAAGGTTCAGCTTTCGGCTAATGGGCAGAAAGACGTTTTTCAGCTTATTCCGGTGGCAAATCCTTTGCTCTGGTCGCCCGAATCGCCCGATTTGTATCAGGCGCAGATTCAGTTGATAAGTAGCAATAAAATTATTGACAACTCGAAAACCACATTTGGTATTCGTAGCCTGAAATTCAGTGCCGAAAATGGATTTCAACTCAATGGAAAACCCCTGAAGATAAACGGTGGATGTGTACACCACGAAAATGGCTGCTTAGGTTCAGCAGCTTACGACCGTGCCGAAGAGCGAAAAATCGAATTGCTCAAAGCAGGCGGTTTTAATGTGGTAAGAACTTCTCACAATACGCCTTCTGAAGCTTTTTTGGATGCATGCGACCGTTTAGGCTTGTTGGTGATGGACGAATCGTTCGATTGCTGGACAATAGGGAAAAATCCGAATGATTATTCGGTGTATTTCAACCAATGGTGGGAGCGCGATTTGCAGGCTATGGTGCTGCGCGACCGCAACCACCCATCTATTTTCATGTGGAGCATTGGCAACGAAATTCCTGAACGCGGTAAACCTGAAGCGGTAAAAACAGCGACTATGCTGATTGATGCGCTAAAAAAGATGGATAATACCCGTCCGATAACCTCGGCCATTGTAGAGAATGGTAAGGACTGGACTATCATGGACTCCCTGATGGCAGTGCATGATGTGGTTGGTTACAATTACCACTTGTTTGCAGCTCCAGATGATCATAAACGGGTGCCATCGCGCATGATTGTTCAGACCGAATCCTATCCCAAAGATGCTTTTGTGAACTGGAAATTGGTACACGATAATAGCTATGTGTTGGGCGATATTGTTTGGACAGCCATCGACTATCTGGGCGAATCGGGCATTGGTCGCTATTATTATTCGGGCGAAGTACCGGGCGAAAACTGGGACAACGATATGTTCCCCATTCATGCGGCCTATTGTGGTGATATTGATTTGATCGGTTGGCGGAAACCTATCTCTCACTATCGTAGTATGTTGTACAACGACAATCAGAAACTCTATATGGCTGTGCGCGAGCCGGCTCCCGAACCGCTTGAAATTAAAGAAACCTGGTGGTCGGTTTATCCAACCTGGGAGAGCTGGACATGGCCGGGGTTTGAAGGACGAAGTGTTCAGGTAGAAGTCTATTCGAAATATTCGAAAGTAAGACTTTACCTTAACGATAAGCTGATTGGAGAACAATCTGTTGGTCGCGATCAACAATTTAAAGCAACCTTCACAGTGCCTTATGCTGCCGGAGTGCTCAAAGCTGTTGGTGTTGATAACGGCAAAGAAATTGAGTCAACGCTTCTAAAAACTGCCGGCGAAGCAGCAGCAATCAAATTAACTGCTGATAGAAAGGAAATGACTGCCAATGGTCAGGATTTGATATTTGTAACCGTTGAGTTAACGGATAAAAACGGAGTGCAACAACCCAATGCCAACAATCGCCTGAATTTTAAAGTGGAAGGAGAAGGAACAATTGCCGGAGTGGGCAATGCCGATGTAAGAGACACCGATCCTTATGTTGGTAATACCCGTAAGGCCTGGAAAGGCAGAGCGCAGGTAGTGGTTAAGAGCACGCAAAAAGCAGGCGAAATTAAACTAATAGTAAATTCTCCGGGAATAGAGAATGCGATATTGAATATTAAAACAAATAATGCGAATCAATAGTTGGATATGACCTGTCTATAACAGTTTGGCTGACGGCTTTGCCATCAACCAAATCCATTCCAATTCTAAATATATTTTTCAATTGTCACACCGAATGTTGTGAGTCAGCCAGTAGCAGCCAATGAATCTATATCGGCTAAATTGAGAATTCGTTAATAATTACAATGTGCAACTCATTGTTTACATTGCATATTTGAATATATCATTAGAATAAATACTAATAAAATCATGAAATCATCAAACTCAAACAAATCAATGTCTCATTTTCGAAATGTAACAAAGTCTTTTTTCATAGCACTCACAGTACTTTTACTATTCCCTTTATGTGTGAATGCACAGGAAGAACAAACCTTACAAGTGGGTTCAACTACCCGCCAGATGATTGTTTATGCACCATCAGGCATTAAACAAAATTGCCCCCTAATAATTACGATGCACGGGATGGGTCAAACGATGAACGACCAAAAAAATCAAACTTCATTTCAGCCGGTTGCAGATGCCAATGGCTTTATTCTGGTTTACCCTCAATCAATCGGCACTACGTGGGATTTGAATGGTACGAGTGATATTGATTTTATTCTGGCAATTATTAATGAAATGTATAAACGCTACGGTATTGACCGTGACCGTGTTTATCTTTCAGGTTTTTCGATGGGCGGCATGATGTGTTATTATGCTGCAACCAAAATAGCCGATAAAATTGCCGCAATTGCACCGGTTAGCGGCTATCTGATGAGTGGACCTAATGCCGTTAGTTCACGACCAATTCCGATAATACATCTACATGGTATGAATGATAATTTTGTACCTTATAGCAATGTACAAACTCATATTGATGCCTGGGTTAAAAGAAATGGTTGCCCACCAGCCGTTGTAACAAATCCATTTTCTGATATGTTGTCAATAAAGAAATATTATGGACCAGGAAAAGAAGGTGTTGAGGTTGTATTTATAGGTGTTAACGGAGTAGATCACTGGTATTCTAATGGTACTGGTGGTGTGGTTTCCAGTCAGGAAATCTGGAACTTTTGTAGCCGATACTCCCTGAAAATTGGTGTGGCGGAGTTCGTGTCGGCCGCCGTTTCAAACAACAATCCGAAACAAATCAACCTCACCCTGAGTGCTTCAATTGCTGATTCTGTGAACTTTAAAGGCTTCACTGTGAAAGTGAACAATCAAACGGTGGCTGTAAGTAATGTTGTGTTGTCTGATTCAAATAAGTTAGCCATCAATTTACAGAGCAATGTTATTAAGTCTGATGAAATTTTGCTGTCCTACAACAATGGTAATGTTTGGTCGCGACTTGGCAAAAAAATGGCGAATTTCAATGATAAACCGGTGGATAATGCACTTACAGGTTCTTATCCCCACATATTAGAGGTTAGTACAAATACAGGAGGTGATACTTTGAAAGTCAAGTTGAATAAGAAAATGTTGTTGCCAACCTCGTTGGACGGATTTGCCCTTTCGGCGGCTTACAACGGCAATCAGGCAATAACTTTATCTAAATGTATTGTTTCAAAAACAGATTCTACCATTTTAATAATGACTTTAGGTCAGAAAGTGTACAGAGATTATCAATTAACACTGGCATATTCGGGTGTAAATGTAGCTTCGGTGGATAGTGGTTTGCTGAAGCCTGTTACTTCGTTTCAGGTAACTAACGTGGCCAATGGGCTACCTGCAACAGCTAAATCAGCTAAATTAAATGCAGATGGCATTACTTTAAATGTGAAATTTTCAAAACCGATGCTGTTGACTACGGCGCAGCTCACGTCGATGGCAATTATTAAAAACTTTACTGCCCGTTGTGTCGTCAAATCGTTTTCTGCTCAGGACAGTTCCATCATCTTCAAACTAACCGATGCAACCCATTACGGAGATACGGTGCGGGTAACCTATATTCCCGGTACAGTTAAAGCTGAAGATAATGGCACGCTAACCGCTTTTACCCGATTGGTAGCCCAAAGTGATGTTCAGGCTACCAACTGGATAACTATTCCCGGAAGAATTGAAGCAGAAAACTTTGCATTCAAATCGGGTATGCAAGCCGAAACCACCACGGATACCGGAGGTGGACAAAATATGGGATATATCGCAACAGGTGATTGGGCAGAATATACCATTGATAACACATCTACAGGCAAGGATTTTCAGATTTCGTTCCGACTTTCAGCTCCAAGTGCCGGTGGTGCTATCGATTATTATCTCGATGGAGTCAAAGGAGGAAGCTTTAATGTGCCAGCTACAGGCGATTGGCAGGTGTTTCAATCTACTGATATGAAGCTGACCGCCAACCCGGGCAAGCATTATCTTAAAGTGGTTGCTAAAACAACAGGGTTTAATTTCAACTACATGGATGTAAAAGCACTGAATACCGGACTTGCCCAAGTGAATGCTGAGGGCACGCAGGTCTATTTTAATCCATCTTCAAGCAAATTGGAAATAAAAACAAATGGTTTTGATTTTAATAAGATTGAAATTTTTGATATGATGGGCAAGTTGCTTTTGTCAAAACCCTGTGATGGGATGCCGAAGCTCTCAATACCAGTTGCCATTCCGGAGGGAGTGTGTTTGGTGAAAATTAGCAACGCTACGCAATTTCAAGTTAAAAAGGTTGCGGTTTCAGGTAAGAAGTAATACACCTGATCTGTTTTGAAATGCGAATGTTTCTCAAGAATATTTGTGTAAGAACGTACTAATGCATATCGAATAAATAGGTTATTGTTTTATGACGAAGAAAATTTTTGTGGGAATTTTGATTTCCTTGTTTTTTACGGGTGTTTCGAATGCCCAAACCGGTAAGCCAATCCCTTGTGGCCCTACTCCAACAGAGAACCAAATGCGGGTGCAGGAAATGGAAAGTTACGCTTTCGTTCATTTCTCGCTTAACACGTACACCGACCAGTCGTGGGGTTTTGGCAACGAAGATGTGAAGCTTTTTAATCCGCAGCAAGCCGATTGCCGCCAGTGGGCGCGTATTTGCAAAGAATCGGGGATGAAAGGGATTATCATCACTGCCAAACACCACTGTGGTTTCTGTCTGTGGCCATCCAAGTACACCGAATATTCAGTAAAAAACGCCCCGTGGAAAAACGGCAAAGGCGATATGGTGCGCGAAATGGCCGATGCCTGCAAAGAATATGGGCTGAAATTCGGGGTTTACCTGTCGCCTTGGGACAGAAATAGCAAGGATTACGGAAAACCGGAATACATCACCTATTTCCGTAACCAGCTCACCGAACTGCTGACCAATTATGGCGAGGTTTTTGAAATTTGGTTCGATGGAGCCAACGGGGGCGACGGATACTACGGCGGAGCCAACGAGACCCGCAAGATTGATGCGAAAACTTATTACGATTGGAAAAATACCTATGCCCTGATTCACAAGCTGCAGCCCAAATGTGTGATCTGGAATGATGGCGGTGACCGTGGCGATCTGCGTTGGGTGGGTACCGAAGAAGGAAATGTGGGCGAAACCAACTGGAGCTTATTAAATGCGACCGGTGATGTTAGCTGGAATATGTTGCATTTCGGCCTCGAAACCGGCAATAAATGGGTCATGGCTGAGGTAAATACCTCTATCCGTCCCGAATGGTTCTATCATCCGAACGAAGATGATAAAGTGAAGACCGTTCCTCAACTGATGGATTTGTACTACAATTCAATAGGTCGCAATGGAACTATGTTGCTCAATTTCCCTATCATGCCCAATGGCTTGATCCACCCGACAGACGAAAAGAATGGGATTGAATTTGCCAAAGCGGTAAAAGAGTCGTTTGCGGTTAATCTTGCACTCAATAAAAATGCAAAAGCATCGAACGTGCGTGGAAAATCAGGCAAATTTGCCGCTTCGATGGCTCTTGACGGAAACAAAAATACTTATTGGGCAACCGATGACAATACGAAGACAGCTTCGTTGACCATCGATTTGGGTAAACCAACGATATTCAATCGTTTTCTGGCGCAGGAATATATTCGATTAGGGCAGCGTGTAAAAGCCTTCAAGGTAGAAGCTCTTGTGGACGGAAACTGGAAAGAACTGGCCAAGGCGACCACCATCGGTTACAAACGTATCCTTCGTTTTCCGGCCGTAAAGGCTACGCAGGTGCGTTTCAGTATTACCGACTCAAAATGCTGCCCGGTCATTTCGAATATTGGTGTGTATAATGCGCCGGTATTCCTCTATGCTCCCGTTATTACCCGAAACCAATCAGGCCAAGTGGCAATAATTACAAATGATATCGGCCCGATATTCTATTATACATTAGACGGCAGCGTACCGACTTCAAACTCAACCAAATATACAGGCCCTTTCACAGCAGACGGGAAGGTGACCGTGAAGGCCATCTCCTACGATCCTGCTTCACGCAAAAGCAGCCCGGTGGCTTTGGAGAAATTTGACATTTCCAGAAAAAACTGGAAGCTTGTCGGAATTACTGATGAAAGGGCTTCTGCCGTTATTGATGGAGATCCAGCCAGCGTATGGCATCAGAGAGATGGCAAAAAAATGCCAATTGACTTGGTGATTGATTTAGGAAATGAATACAATGTATCCGGGTTCAAATACCTGCCCGATCAGAATAAATGGAGTTCAGGTATTATTACCACTTACGAGTTTTATGTGTCGGACGATAATATGAATTGGAAAATTGCGGATCAAGGCGAATTTTCCAATATCAAAAACAATCCATTGTTACAGACCAAAAAATTCACCCCGGTAATGGCTCGATATATCAAACTCCGTGCTTTGAAAAACACTTTTGGCGATAATGTAGCGGGGTATGCCGAAGTGGATGTGATAACAGAGTAAATAAACATTGATAATAATCATGAAAAAAAATCTAATTCTTTTCACAATCCTATTTGTTTGTTCTGTTTCTTCTTTTGCGCAGTACACATTTAAACACGTAGCAATCGGGGGCGGAGGTTTTGTGACTGGCGTTATCAGCCATAAAACAACCGGGGATATTTATTGCCGTACCGATGTGGGCGGCGCTTATCGCTGGGATGCGGCAAACAGCAAGTGGGTGCAGTTGCTCGATTGGTTTTCGGAAGCCGAAGGCGGTTTCTATGGTGTAGAGGCCTTGGCAATTGACAACCAGAACCCCAACAATATCTATATGCTGTGTGGCACATCTTATGTAAATAACGGGAGAACGGCTATTCTGAAATCAACCGATAAAGGAAATACGTTTACCTATGTAGATGTTACCTCCAAATTCAAGGCGCATGGCAATGGATATGGGCGCGGTAATGGCGAGCGTCTTGCAGTAGATCCGAACAACAGCAATATCCTTTTTTGCGGTACGAGAGCCAACGGGCTTTGGAAAAGTACCGACGGTGGTGTCAATTGGTCGTTAGCATGGAATGGGGTTACCACTACTACCAATGGCAATGGAATCTGTTTTGTGGTTTTTGACCCCACTACCGCTTCCAACGGTACAACTCAAACAATTTATCTCGGAGTTTCCCGCACGGGAAGTGATAATATTTATAAAAGTACCGACGGTGGAGCCACATTTACCCCAATGTCTGCCACTACCACTTACATGCCGCACAGAGCTGTACTTCAGGATACCACTATGTACGTCACTTACGCTGATAATGAAGGACCGGGTACAAGTGGCAAAGGTGCGGTATACAAGTTGAATACTTCAACAGGCTTATGGAAGGATGTTACACCATATACGTTTTCACAATATTATCTTTCCTATGGCGGTGTCGATATCGATCCGGCAAATGTAAACAGGGTGGTGATTTCCACTACCGGAGTTTATATGAATAACCAATATGGTAAAACGTGGGGCGATTTCGTTTACCTGTCCACCAACGGAGGTACAAGCTGGACTTTGAAGAATGGATCCAATAGCAAATTTAACAATAATGGTATTGGGTGTGCTTCTGGTCAGGATAATTGGGCAGAATGTGCTGTTTTCGACCCGTTTGACAGTAAAAAAGTACGTGTTGTTGGCGGTGGCGGAATCTTTACCACTTCCGATATTACAGCAACCAACCCAACATGGTTTTACGATGTCATCGGAATAGAAGAAACTGCATTTTTGGATGGTGTAAGTGTTCCGGGCGGTCCGTTTATTTGCGCGATGGGAGATATGACTGGTTTTTTATTTACCGACTTGACGGCATATCCGAAACAGTTTCTTACACCTGGTAGTGGCACTAACCGAAGCATTGCGTATGCCAGTGCCAATGTAAATAAATTGGTAAGAACGAGTGATGCAGATGCTCATGTGTATTATTCTACTAATATGGGGGCTAACTGGACAGCCTGTGCCACTTCCAAGGGCTCGGGCGGACGAGCTACACTAAGTGCCGATGGCGGAACGATACTTCACTGCCCGAGCGATTCGCTGTTTTACAGCACCGATAATGGCAATACATGGACAAAATCGACAGGTGCTATTGTTTCCGGTGCAATTCCGGTGGCAGATCCGGTGAACAGCAATTACTTTTACGTTTATAACCCGAGTAATGGTGGAATGTATGTAAGTTCAAACAAAGGTGTCAGTTTCGCATTTGCAGGGAGTGCGGGGAGTTCTTCCAATCCATGGACAACAAATATTTGTCGCGCTGCACCGGGTAACGAAGGGCATATATGGGTTCCGCGAATAGCCAACGGATTACGGTATTCAACCGACTATGGAAAAACATATAAAACAGTAACGAATGTAAGTTATTGCCGGTCTATCGGCTTTGGAAAAGCAGCGACCGGAGCTTCTTATCCGACCATTTTTATCTGGGGAACTGTGAATGGAATTACTGGACTTTTCAGGTCTACCGACAAAGGTGTGAGTTGGTTGAGAATGAACGATAATGCTCATCAATTCGGAGGACTTGAATTGCTGGTAGGCGATATGAACGTTTTCGGGAGAGTGTACACCGGTGGCGGCGGTATTATATATTGGGATGATCAAAGTGTCTCCGATGTATCGGATATTTCTGTCGATTCCAAAGCAATTAATATATATCCTAATCCCTATTCTTCAGCTTTCAGAATAAAACTGGAAAATCCGGATCAGATTGTTCGTGTTGCGGTTTATGATATGCTGGGCCAACAGGTTGAAACTGTAGGACAATCAGAGATCAAAAGTGAAATGACTCTGGGGGGCGCTTTAAAACCGAATATCTATCTTGTGCAGGTGTCTGGTTCAAACTTTACGAAATCGTTTAAGGTGATTAAAAAGTAGTGGATTTGAATATCCAGGTTTTGTATATTCAACTGTTTAACAATAACCAAATATTTTTTGGTTGCTGTTAAACTAATCTCAATCAAATCAATGCGATATAAAATGACTGTTACTAAAAAGAATCTATTCAAAATTCAGGCTGTTCTTCTGCTTTGCCTGTTACAACTGACTGGTAGTTTGTTTGCTCAAACCGCCATGATAAATGTTCAAAACAGAAACAAAACAAGCCTGAACGGCGAATGGCAAGTGATTCTTGACCCTACCGGGATTGGCGAATGGAAGCAGGTTTGGCAAGAAAAAAAGCCGCAAAAGAAGACCGACTTTATAGAATATTCGTTTGATGGTGGGCCAAATTTGAAAGTGCCGGGCGATTTCAATTCGCAATTGTGCGAACTCACTTGGTTTGAGGGAACTGTCTGGTATAAAAAACAGTTTTATAATGACCTTCAGCCTGGTAAAAGGCTTTTTCTCCATTTCGGAGCGGTGAATTATATGGCCGATGTCTATCTGAATGGCGAGAAAATAGGTAGTCACGAAGGGGGCTTTACTCCTTTTCAGTTTGAGATTACCGGTAAGGTGAAATCCGGAAGCAATACCGTTGTAGTGAAGGTCAACAACAACCGACAGGGAAATGGATTGCCGGGTACGGGCTACGATTGGTTTAACTACGGCGGCATCACCCGCGATGTTGACCTGATTGAAACCAACAATTCGTATATTGAGGATTATTTAATTCAGTTGACAAAAGGCAGCCTGAATAAGGTGTTGGGCTGGGTACAATTAAACGGCTCGCAGCATGGTCAAAACATCAAGGTGAAAATACCGGAACTCAACTTAGTGTACAATACAAAATCGGACGAAAATGGACGGGCAAAAATAGAGTTTTCTTCCCGCTTCAAGCTCTGGTCGCCCGAAAGCCCAAAACTTTACAAGGTTATCGTTGAAAGCGATAACGATATGGTGACCGACAGTATTGGGTTCAGAAGTATTGAAGTGAGAGGAAAAAAAGTGCTGCTTAACGGTAACCCTGTTTTCCTGAAATCGGTTAATATTCACGAAGAGAATCCGTATAAAAAAGCGCGTGCCTATTCGATTGACGATGCCCGCATCCTGTTGAATGCAGCCAAAGAATTGGGTTGCAACATGGTTCGTCTGGCGCATTATCCGCACAGCGAAAACATGATACGCGAAGCCGAAAAGATGGGGCTGATGGTGTGGAGTGAACTTCCGGTTTATCAGCATATCCAGTTTTCGGACAGTCTTGTCTCTAAGAAGTTGGAACTTATGCTCAACGAAATGGTTCGTCGCGACAAAAACCGCTGTGGAGTCGTTGTGTGGAGTCTTTCCAACGAAACCTATCCCGGAAGGCCTAACCGCAACGAGGCGCTTATCAGCCTAACCGGTAAATGCCGGGCGTTAGACTCAACCCGCCTGATTACACACGTGATGAATACTCAGGTTTATAAAAACAATGCATTCAACGTCTGGGATCCGCTTTATAAGTATTCTGACCTGATTTCGATTAACGAGTATATCGGGTGGTACGATCCCTGGCAGGGAAAACCGTCGGAAACCAAATGGCAATTCGCCTTTCCTGACAAGCCGGTGTTTATCTCCGAATTCGGCGGTGAGGCCTTGTATGGTAGCAATAGCGGCCCTACCGATGAGGCGGCATATTGGACAGAAGCCTATCAGGAAAAGATTTATGCTAACCAAATCGAACTGTTCAGCACCATTCCAAACCTGTGCGGGGTATGCCCGTGGATATTGTTTGATTACAGATCGCTGGGTCGCATGAACCAGGTTTATCAAAACGGTTACAACCGCAAAGGGTTGTTGTCCGAAAAAGGAGAAAAGAAAAAAGCATGGTATATTATGAATGAATTTTATAAGAGAAAATGATGGTATCGAAACTAAAACAAACAATGTTGGCATTTATATGCCTGATTACAATTGGCGGAAGTTTATCTGCGCAATCCAGAGTGATTGATTTATGGAACGGGAAAATTCCCGGAGCGAAACACAGCAATCAATTCAAACAGATGGTCGATACGGCCGCCGGCTGGGTGGATAAGCATTCCATCGTCACCCCCTGCCTCTATTTTTATCCTGCTCCCAAGGCAAAGGCAACGGGTACTGCTGTCATTATTTGTCCCGGGGGAGCCTATGGCGGACTTGCTATCAAACACGAAGGCGATCAGGTAGCAAAATGGTTGAATAGTTTGGGTGTATCCGCTTTTGTGCTGAAATACCGTTTGCCCGACGATAGCATTATGGAAAACAAAACCATCGGTCCTATGCAGGATGGGCAACGAGCCATTCGCATGGTGCGCAGTCGTGCAAAAGAGTGGGGTATAAATCCTTCAAAAATCGGGATAATGGGATTCTCAGCCGGCGGACATTTAGCAGCCACGCTTTCTACCCATTTCAATGACATAGTATATGAATCGGACGATTTGACCAGCGCCAAACCCAATTTCTCAATCCTTATTTATCCTGTTATTTCTATGAATGGGGATATTACCCATTGGGGGTCACGGATAAATCTGCTTGGCAATTCACCAACACCGGAGATGGTGAAACACTATTCGAATGAGTTGCAAGTGAACGACAAAACACCGCCGGCTTTTATGGTACATTCGCTCGATGATGATGCCGTACCGGTACAAAACAGCATCAACTATGCCTTGGCATTGCACAAAGCCAATATCTCCTGCGAACTTCATCTCTATCCAACCGGCAAGCATGGTTACGGTATGGGTAAATCGGCAGATACGAAATCCTCCTGGCCTGAAGCCTGCCGTAAATGGATGGAAGTGAGTGGTTTGATGGCAGGAATTTATAAATGAGAAAATTTTAACAGTGAAAATAGTGAATTGATAAGTAATAATTTAATGTTATGAGTTTCAAAAAGAACCTATTATTGGTTGCTGGCATTATGCTAATAGCAGCCTGTGTTTTTAGTCAGAGCAAAGTAATTGATATTTGGAACGGCAAAGTTCCCGGAGCAATTCCTAATTCTACCTACAAGCAAAAAGTTGATTCGGCTTACTGGATAAAAATCAGGTTTGTTACAAATCCCACCATTCAGGTTTACCCGGCACCTGCCGACAAAAATACCGGAACGGCAGTTGTGGTATGCCCGGGAGGAGGCTATTATGGTATTTCTTTTATCAACGAGGGTATTGAAGTGGCTAAATGGCTCAATCAGTTGGGGGTAACAGCTGTTGTTTTACACTATCGCTTACCCGACGATGCTATTATGAAAAACAAATCCATTGCTCCGTTGCAAGATGGTCAAGAGGCTATGCGCATTGTACGCCGCAATGCAAAGAAATGGGGCATCAACCCACATAAAATCGGTATAATGGGCTTCTCGGCCGGAGGACACCTTGCCTCTACGGTTTCCACTCATTTCGACGAAAAGGTGTATGAACCAAAAGATACGACAAGTGCGCGTCCCGATTTTTCGTTACTGATTTATCCGGTAGTTTCCATGGACTCTGCTATAACTCATTGGGGCTCAAGAGAAAGTTTGTTGGGTAAAAATCCGACTCCGGAAATGATAAAACATTTCTCTAACGCTTTGCAGGTTACAGCTAAGACTCCTCCGGCATTTATGATGCATTCTATGGACGATGGTGTGGTGCCGGTGCAAAATAGTATCGAATATGCATTGGCAATGAAAAAATATAACATTCCCTGCGAACTTCATATTTACGAACACGGAGGACACGGATACGGTTTGGGAATGTGGAGTAAAGGTACTGAATCCACCTGGACTAAAGCTTGTGAGAAATGGTTGGAGGTAAAAGGTTTGTTATCCGGAAAATAAATTGATACTTTTCTCAGGGTTAATAAAGGGTAATCATTATCCGATAACATGCTCCAACCGTTTTTCATGTAAAGCAAAGCCTATTCCGAAGTTTATGCTTCAGGATAGGCTTCTTTATTTGGATAAACCGCGTAAAGAGCGAAAATGATACCTTATAGGAAACATTTGGATAATATGATCAATGACAAAATAAAATACTTTTGCCCAACTCTTGTCTTAATTATTTATACAGTGACTTTGTTCGTTAGTCCGCTACATCCGATTGGATATATACCGGGGTAAAATTGATAAAGAAAAAACGACAAGTCGAACTCATTAGCTGAGGGTCTCTTTTTATCCAACAAAAAATTTAATACTAGAATATGAAACAGTACTTGTTGTTATTGCTATTTATAGTTTCGGGATTGGCCGCTAAATCGCAGAATGCAGACCGGTTTTTCCCAAAGAAAGATTTAATCTCTACCGGTATCTATTATTACCCTGAGCATTGGCCCGAAAGTCAATGGGAACGCGATATAAAGAAAATTGCCAATATGGGTTACGAATTCGTGCATCTGGCAGAATTTGCCTGGTACAAAATGGAGCCTGTAGAAGGAAAATATGATTTTGAATGGTTGGATAGAGTAGTAAAACTTTGCGAAAAGTATCATCTGAAAATTGTGATGTGTACCCCATCGGCCACAACTCCTACATGGATGAGGCTGAATTATCCCGAAACGTTCATTATGGACAGCCACTATATCCGTGCCGAAAACGGTACGCGTGGGTTAGGTTCGGTGGTGAACGAAAAATATCGCACATTTACCACCCAAATCGTTGCCGAAATGGCCAAACGTTACGGCCAAAATAAATCGGTGATCGGTTGGCAGGTTGATAACGAACCACCTGCAATTTCCGACTTCAGCCCAGCATCGCAGGAAGCATTCCGTCTTTGGCTGAAAAACAAATACAAAACTATTGATGAGCTAAACAAAGTATGGGGAGCTGCATTCTGGAGTCAGTGGTTTAGTGACTTCAGTCAGGTTATTATTCCCAATACCAACCTGGTAGGCTGGTGGGGCAACAATCCTCATGCGCTACTTGACTTCAAACGTTACGAAGCCGATGCACAGGCCGATTTTCTCGATTTGCAAGCCGGCACGCTTCGCAAATACATTTCGGCTCAGCAATATATCACAACCAATTATACCGCAGTTTGTACCGGCGCTGATGCATCAAGAACAAAAAAGCTCGATTTTGCGGCCTATACAGCTTACCCCAACGGTGGTAACGACAATATTGGCGAAACCGGATTTCGGTTGGGAAACAGTAAGGTAATTCTTTTTGCTTCAGAATTATACAAAGCTGTGGGCGGTGTAAGTGGTGTGATGGAAATCCAGCCAGGACCCGTAAACTGGGGAGGTTACAATCCATTGCTTTTGCCAGGTACCGTGCGCATGTGGTTATACCACTCTTTTGCTGCCGGTGGAAAACTGGCTTGTTCTTACCGTTTCAGACAGATTTTGTATAGTTCAGAGCAATATCATTCCGGCGTTATCAAAACCGACGGCGTAACGCCATCGCCCGGAGGCGAGGAATACATGCAGTTTATGAAAGAAATCAAGGAGCTGCGCAAAGTTTGCAAACCGGATGCAAAAATGCCCGAAAAACTGGCTGCCCGCTCTACCGCTATACTTTGGAATCTGGAAAACTACTGGACAATCGACAGACAAAAGCAAACATGGCAATGGGATACCTGGAATTATCCCGTCAAATTCCTTGAAATGGCAAAATCACTGGGTGCACCAACTGATGTGATTCCCGAAACAGCTGACTTTTCGAAATACAAAGTGCTTATCGTGCCGGCATACGAACTGGCCGATTCGGCATTGGTAAAACGTTGGACAGAATATGTACGCAATGGCGGAAATCTGATTTTAACCTGTCGCACTGCCACTAAAGACCGCGCCGGTCATTTCTGGGAAGGTGAATGTGCCGCGCCAATTTTGGGGTTAATCGGGGCGCATGTTCAAGCGACCGATATGCTTTCAGGCTATGCTAAAGGCTCCATTGCCATGCAAGGCAATTCATACAACTGGAACAATTGGGCCGACTTGCTCGATGCTGATAAGGGAACGGAAGTGGTGGCTACTTATGACAACCAGTTCTACAAAGGCAAAGCGGCTGTTGTGCGTCATAAACTCGGAAAAGGTTCGGTAACCTATATCGGTGTTGATACCGACGATTCGATGCTGGAAAAAGATATTTTGCGGAATGCTTACCAAAGTGTGGGTGCTACCACCGAAAATTATCCCGAAGGTGTGTATGTGTACTGGCGTGATGGATTTTATGTGGCCGTGAACTATTCATCGACCGACTATACGATGAATATCCCTGCTTCTGCAAAAGTTCTTGTTGGCGATAAAACCTTGAAGCCTGCCGGTGTTCTGGTATGGAGCGAATAATTTAAATGAACAATAATATATACATGAAACGAATTCCTTTTCTCTTAATGCTTCTTTGGTTTGCTGGAAGCTTGTGTGCAGCAAGTCCTGTACAAAAACTATCGAACGGCATGCGCGTGTCGCCTAAAAAGGGGGCTGCAAAAACAATCGAGATTTCAGTTATTAATAGCAGGATTATCCGTGTGCAAGCACTTCCTTCAGTTGAGGCGCCTTCAGCGGCGAGCCTTTGTGTGGTGCCCAATGCGGCTACCAAAACTAATTTTCAGGTAGCAACCAACAGTAAATTCGCGTCGATAACCACCGATGAACTTACCGTGAAAGTGGCATTGTCCACCGGTGAAGTGTCGTTTTTCGACAAAGCGGGCAAAGCAATATTAGAAGAAATGCCCAACAGTAAGAGCTTCAAACCTTTTACGGCTCAAAACGACCACGGCTATACCATGCAGCAGGTTTTTAAAGGTACGCAGGGCGAAGCTATTTACGGATTAGGACAGCATCAGTCGGACGATTTCAACTATAAAAACAAAAGCGAAGACCTTTTCCAGTACAATACCAAGGTTTCTGTGCCATTTATTGTGTCAACGGCTAACTATGGAATTCTGTGGGACAACTACTCGCAAAGTAAATACGGCGATTCACGCGATTACAAGGACATGAATCAGTTTACACTTTTCGATAAGGATGGCAACGAAGGCAACCTAACGGCTACTTATATTCAAAAAAGTAAACCGTCTATTGTTCGCAAAGAGAATGCAATCGACTACGAAAACCTGAAGACCGTGAAGAAATTCCCCGCGAATTTTGATTTCAACGATGGATCAATTGTTTGGGAAGGTTCTATCGTGTCGCCGATTACCGATACTTACAAATTCAGTCTTTACTACGCAGGTTATACCAAAGTTTGGGTTAACGACTCGTTGGTAGTACCTGAGCGTTGGAGAACTTCATGGAATCCGAATACTTTCCGTTTTACCTGCCATTTGGAAAAAGGCAAACGCAATAAAATTAAACTGGAATGGAAACCAGATGGCGGCGTTTCGTACATTGGACTGAAAGCCTTGTCGTCAAGCCCGATTGAGAAAAACGGAAATATCTCTTTCTGGTCCGAAATGGGCGATAAAATTGATTACTACTTCGTTTCTGGCAAAAACATGGACGATGTGATTGGCGGTTACCGTACCCTTACCGGCAAAGCCAGCATTATGCCTAAATGGGCGATGGGCTACTGGCAGAGTCGCGAGCGTTACAAAACTCAAGCAGAATTGCTTGGGGTTATGTCTGAATACCGCAAACGTAACATTCCTATTGACAATATCGTGCTCGACTGGAACTATTGGCCCGAAAATGCTTGGGGAAGTCACAAATTTGATCTTGATCGTTTCCCCGATGCAAAAGGTATGGTGGACTCGTTACACAAAGAGAATGCCCATATCATGATTTCGGTATGGCCTAAATTCTATGTTACGACCGATCATTTCAAGCAATTTGAGCAAAAAGGCTGGATGTATATGCAGGCTGCGAAAGACAGCATCCGCGACTGGGTCGGTCCGGGTTATGTGGGTTCGTTCTACGATGCTTACAGTGCCGGTGCTCGTAAATTGTTCTGGAATCAAATGAAAGAAAATATTTACACCAAAGGCTTTGATGCCTGGTGGATGGATGCTTCCGAACCTAATGTAAGGGACTGTACCGATATGATTTATCGTAAAGAGTTATGCGGTCCTACTGCTTTAGGTTCTTCGTGGAAATACTTTAACGCTTATGCGTTGGAGAATGCCGATGCTATCTATAACGGACAACGCGAAGTCGATAACAACAAGCGCGTATTCTTGCTAACCCGTTCGGGTTTTGCAGGCTTGCAACGCTATTCTACTGCCACCTGGAGTGGTGATATTGCTACCCGTTGGGAAGATATGAAGGCGCAAATTTCTGCCGGACTGAACTTTGCCATGTCGGGTATTCCGTTCTGGACAATGGATATTGGCGGTTTCTGTGTGGAGAAAAGATACGATGAAGCTCAACGTCTGTTCGATAAAACAGGACAAGAAAATGCCGACCTCAACGAATGGCGCGAATTGAATCTCCGCTGGTTTCAGTTTGGCTCATTCTGCCCGCTGTTTCGCAGTCACGGACAATTCCCATTTCGCGAAATATATAATTTGGCTCCGGAAGGACATCCTGTGTATAAAAGTCTGGTTTACTACGATGAATTGCGCTACCGCTTGATGCCTTATATCTATTCGTTGGCAGGAATGGCTTATCACAAAGATTACACCATTATGCGCTCGTTGGCAATGAGTTATACTTCCGACAAACAGACCTTTGGCGTAAGCGATCAGTTTATGTTTGGCCCCGGAATCATGGTTTGTCCGGTGTACAGTTACAAAGCCCGCACGAAAGAGGTTTACCTGCCAGCAGGTTCTCAATGGTTCGATTTTTATAGCAATAAACAAATTGCAGGAGGCCAGAAAATAAAAGCAGACGCACCACTCGAACGCATTCCATTGTTTGTTCCGGCCGGAACGATTCTGCCCATCGGCGATGTAATGCAATATGCTTCCGAGAAAAAAGGTGAAGATATCGAGATTCGCGTATATCAGGGTAAAGATGGAAAATTCAGCTTGTATGAAGACGAAGGCGACAACTACAACTACGAAAAAGGTGCTTTCTCTACCATCAGTTTCGAATACAACGAAGCCAAACATCAATTGGTTATCGGCGCTCGTCAGGGACAATTCACAGGCATGTTGCTGAACCGTACGTTCCGTATTGTACCTATCGGAGCTTCAAATACCAATATACAAGTGGTACATTATACTGGGGCAAAAGTTGAAGTAAACTTATGACCGAATAAACTCTGAGATCAACTTGTATTGATATAAAAGAATTGATTTGATATTATGAAAAATATATTCTTAGTAATTGCATTGCTGATTACAATTACTTTTCCGGCAAATGCAAAAATGTCAACGGCACAACAAATTGCCAACAAAATGACTGTTGGCTGGAACTTAGGCAATACCCTTGAGGCCATTGGCGGGGAGGGTGCCTGGGGGGCAGGACACACCTCAAAGCAGTTAATCGATTCCGTAAAGGCGGCTGGTTTTAACACGGTGCGGCTTCCGGTTTCGTGGTTTATCCATTCCGACACAGTTACCAGCGTTATTCATAAAGCCTGGATTGACCGTGTAAAGGAAGTGGTTGATTATTGCATAAATAACGATATGTACGTGATTCTGAACATGCACTGGGATAAAGGTTGGTTGGAAAACCGCATTAATAAAGCTAATCAGGCTATTGTAAACAAAAGACAATATGCCTATTGGACACAGATTGCCAACTATTTCAAAAACTACGATGAACGTTTGCTTTTTGCCAGTGCCAATGAACCGAGTGCGCACGATTCGGTACAAATGTCCGTATTGCTGTCATACCATCAAACCTTTATTGATGCAGTCAGAGCCACTGGTGGTAACAACAGTTTGCGCACGTTGATTGTGCAGGGGCCTTCTACCGATATTGATGAAACGAATAAACTGATGAATACATTGCCCAAAGATAAGGTTGCGAACAGAATGATGGTGGAAGTGCATTATTATAGCCCTTATCAATTTTGCTTGATGGAAAAAGATGCAGATTGGGGTAAAATAGCTTACTATTGGGGAAAGAACAATCATTCGGCCACCGACACAATCCGTAATGCCACGTGGGGTGAAGAAAATGATGTGGACAAGAAGTTTGAAAGCATGAAAACCAAGTTTGTGGACAAAGGAATTCCGGTGATTATTGGCGAATTTGGCGCATTCAGAAAGAGACTTTCTAACCCTTCCGATCAGGCCTTACACAATGCATCTATTGAATATTATTACAGATATACCGTGAAAACGGCTTTGAATAAGGGATTGATTCCTGTTTGCTGGGATGTGCCGGGTTTGTTATACAATAGAAAAACAAGCAGACAGGTTGACAGTGCTGTTCTAAATGCCATTATGCAAGGCGAAAAAGAATCGGTTCGCTACAAATACTAACTATCTGTTCTTTAAAATAATATAATGAAATCAACACTTTCAATCATTTTACTCGGAGCCTCGTTAATGGTTTCCGCACAACAAAAAACGCCTGTTTACCTTGACGTGACAAAACCGATTGAACAACGGGTGGAAAATGCCCTTTCGCTCATGACCACCGAGGAAAAAGTGGCGATGTGCCATGCGCAATCAAAATTTAGCTCCAAAGGCGTTGCACGTTTGGGTATTCCTGACGTATGGTCGTCGGATGGTTCGCACGGGGTGAGCGATGAAAAATTATGGGATGAATGGAGCAGTGCTCAATGGGCGAATGACTCCTGTACCGCTTTTCCTGCTCTCACGGCTTTGGCAGCCACATTTAATCCCGAAATGGCATCGCTTTTCGGAAAGTCAATTGGCGAAGAAGCCCGTCACCGCGAAAAGACCATGTTGTTGGGGCCGGGCGTGAATATCTACCGCAGTCCGCTGAATGGTCGTAACTTCGAATACATGGGCGAAGATCCGTATTTGGCTTCGCGCATGGTGGTTCCGTATATTCAGGGAGTACAATCTTGTGGTGTGGCAGCTTGTGTAAAGCATTTTGCACTCAATAATCAGGAAATATGCCGTGGTGAAATCAATGTCAACCTAAGCGACCGCGCATTACAAGAAATCTATTTGCCCGCTTTCAAAGCGGCCGTTCAGGAAGGAAAAGTGTGGTCGATCATGGGCGCATATAACAAATTCCGTGGCGAACATTGTTGTCATAACGACTTATTGTTGAATAAAATCCTGAAACAAGATTGGAAGTTCGATGGAGTGGTGGTGAGCGACTGGGGTGGCGTACACAACACCGACGAGGCTGTAAACAATGGTCTTGACATTGAAATGGGTACTTATACCAATGGTTTGACAACGCAAGGACATTTCCCATTCTCAAGTTACTATCTAGCTGATCCTTTTTTGAAAGGGATTAAAAGCGGTAAATACGAAATGGCAAAACTCGATGATAAAGCCCGCCGGATTTTGCGCATGATTTTCCGCACCACCATGAGTGCCAATCGTCCGTTTGGACGTTTTGTGTCGCCAGAGCATAGCGAAGCTGCACGCAAAATTGCACAGGAAGCCATTGTCTTGTTGAAAAATGAGCATAATATGCTGCCAATTCCTGTTGGGAAATACAAGAAAATTGCTGTTATTGGCGAGAATGCAAGTCGTAGTTTGGTGGTAGGTGGAGGATCTACCTCACTCAAAGTAGCTTATGAAGTTACTCCGTTGCAGGGCATTATAAGTAAGTATGGCAAAGAACATGTGGTTTACAGCATGGGTTATGCTTCAGGTCCATCACTTTATGGAAGGGAAGAAGCTTCAAAATTAAATGCTGATTCCTTGTTGAATGCAGCCGTTGAACTTGCCAAAACTGCGGATCTTGTGATTTTTGTAGGAGGCTTGAATAAGAATTATTTTCAGGACTGCGAAAGCGGCGACCGCAAATCGCTCAGTTTGCCATTTGGCGAAGACAAACTGATAGCTTCTATTGAGCAGGTAAACAAAAACGTGGTGGTTGTTTTCTCAAGTGGCAACGCTATTACTATGCCATGGTTGGATAAAACACCTGCCGTTGTTCAAACATGGCATCTTGGCTCCGAAGCCGGCAATGCGTTGGTCGATGTGCTTTCGGGCGATGTGAATCCTTCCGGAAAATTACCATTTTCATTTCCTAAAAAACTTACCGATATCGGTGCTCATGCATTTGATAAACTTTGCTATCCCGGCGACAGCGTGAATGTGCAATACAAAGAAGACATCCTGGTTGGGTACCGTTGGTTGGAAACGAAGAAGATAGAACCGCTGTTTCCTTTCGGTTATGGGTTGAGTTATACCACTTTTGTTTATTCCAAACCTTCAGTTGATGTTAATGAGGTAAAAGCCGACGGAACAGTAAAAGTGTCGTTTACGCTCACCAATACAGGAAAAGTAGATGGAGCTGAAACAGCGCAACTCTATGTAAGCAAATCGAAATCAGTAGTGGCTCGCGCGGCAAAAGAACTCAAAGCTTTCAAGAAAACATTCCTGAAAGCAGGCGAAAGTAAAACCGTAAACATCGAAGTGCCCGTGAGCAGTTTTGCCTATTACAACGAATCTAAGCAAGCATGGGAAGTGGAATCCGGAAGCTACTCGCTTTTGCTCGGTCGCTCATCTCGTGATATAAAAGGAAAAGTGGACGTCAAAGTGCTGTAAATCCAAAGTCCAGATTCAGCCGGGGCTGAATCTGGACTATTTGTCTATATTTATTATTTCTAAGTAGTTAGCCGATGGCATGTAATACCTAAATCTTATTAGTTACCATATTATTTTGTTGACCGAATTAACATTTTTCATTAAAGAAAAGCTTTGTGCAACGTCGCACAAGTTAAATATCAATGTTTAATTATTAATCTCTATTACATGAAAAAACAATTAGCTTTTAGAAAACTCAGTTTAATGAGTTTGGCAATCGGACTTCTAATGTCCGTGAGTGCTTGGTCGCAGTCAGTAACTATATCCGTAGATGCTGCGCAAAACAAACGCCTGATTTCCCCGAGCATCTACGGGAAAAATGACGACCTAGCAAATCCTGTGCAGTTTTACATAGATGCGGGGCTACACTTTTCGCGGATGAACCACGGCAATAACGCCACAGGTTACAACTGGCGAAAAAAAATTACGGTTTCTCCCGACTGGTTTAATAATGTGTATGCCGAAGACTGGGATGCAAAGGCACAAAACATTAATAGCAACTATTCCAGCTTGCAGGGCATGTTTGCTTTCCAGTTGCTGGGTAGAGTCGCATCCAACACAAATAATAATTTCAATGACTGGGCATACATGCAAGCACACCCGGGTTTTAATGGTTTTGGTCAAAATTTAGCCGGAGGGGGAACGCCTGACCCAGCCGGGGGAAGTAAGGCACTTGTTGACGGAGACATTAATTTGTTCACTCAACCTTGGCCTGCCGATTCTTCAGTGGCCATCCTTCCTCACTGGTTTGGTGCAAATGGTTTAGGCTTGAACCCGGCTAAATTCCTTTATTGGAATATGGACAACGAGGTAGATGTATGGAATGGTACGCATGATTATGCTATGCCAACATTAATATCCGCTTCTGCATTTATGGATCGTTACATCGAATTGGCCAAAAAGGCAAAAGCTTTGTATCCGGGCATTAAACTTTGCGGTCCTGTTGCAACTTCCGAATGGCAATGGTACAAATGGTCATCTGAAAGTATATACATCAATGGCCGTTATTACCCATGGATTGAGTACTTCATAAAACGTCTGGGTGATGAGTATAAAGCAACTGGAATCAAATTGGTTGACGTTGTTGATATTCACAATTATCCATTTTATAACAACAATACAGAGGCATTGCAGGGGCATCGGATTTATTATGATACAACGTATGTTTATCCGGGTTCAAATGGTATTTATACAAGTACCGGCGGATGGGATACATCGCTTAAACAACAATATATTTTCAAACGTATCAACGGTTGGTTAAACGAAGAATTTGGTGCAAACCATGGCATTACAACCGGAGTAAGCGAATGGGGTACAATGACCACAAACAGCAACCCAAACATTGAATCTGTAATATACGCTTCACATCTGGGCACATTTGCAAACAATGGTGTTGAATTATTTTCACCCTGGAACTGGTCTATCGGTATGTGGGAAACGTTGCACTTGTTTAAAAATGCTAAACAATTCAGTGTTTCCAGTACTTCCAGCGCAGAAAATACAGTATCGGCTTATTCTTCGGTAAACCAGAATGCTGACTCGTTAACAGTGATACTTGTAAACCGCGATATGACAGCTTCTCAAAATGTAACAATCAATTTGAGCAATTTTAATGTTAGCAATGGAAATTACAAGACATTGCAATTGTCATCGTTGCCAACAACAGAGACTTTTGTGTCTGAAACACAAAATGCGCTGAAACCAAGTACGGTAGCCGTAAGTTCAAATTCTCTTACCATAACCGTTCCGGCACTCTCTACAACGGCTATTCTGCTTTTGAAAGGCGTTCCTCCTACTGTTACATATTCTACGCTGAAAAATGTTGCTACCTCATTATTGGCCGATGGCATGGGCAGATATACTGACGGTTCAACAGCCGGACAGTGGAGTAATAGTGGCAGTGATGCTCAGCAATGGGTTATCGAAACGGTAGGCAGCTACGTAAAAATTAGAAATAAAGCCAGTGGGTTGTATTTAGATGGATTGGGTAGCAGCACCAATGGTTCCGTTGTAGCTCAAAAAGTTAGTAGTGCCAGCAATAATCAACAATGGCAGCAAGTTGCCACAGGGACTAATTTTAAATTCAAAAACAGAACTTCAGGATTGTATATTGATGGTATGGGTTATACAACTAACGGCTCTAATTTGTGCCAGTATAAGAGAAGTAGTAACAATAATCAGGTTTGGACAGTTACAACGCTTGCTGGTCCGCAGTTGGTGAAGTCGGTGGCTACAGAGGTTCAACCGGTTGAGAACACCGGTGACAATGTGTTGATATACCCAACCTCATTCACATCAACTTTCAATGTAAAAGTAGATAACCCAAGTGATGTCGTAAGAATCGCAGTATATGACAAAATTGGCAAAGACGTTGAGAGTGTCAGTTCGTCGTCAGTGTCAAGCTTGATGATTATGGGCGCTTCGCTGAAGCCTGATTTATATATTGTTAGGGTACAAGGTGTAAATTGGGCAAAGTCATTCAAGATAATCAAAAGGCAATAGGATAACTTGGTAAAATCAATTTGATACTTTTATAGTCAAGCCTTTTTGAATTGCGAATAAATTATTCCAAAACGTTAGAGTTAGAAAGGTTTCTTGTTTCGGATTTGTCGCAATCCTAATTGGCTTCACTATTTCTTACTGCTCAGTGTCTGTGAAATGCACCGTTTATTCCTCGCTTATAACAGATCCAAGCCAACGTAAACAAACGTATCGATAGAAACAATTAGAAAGCAGTTTCAGCAATAAAGTGTCTGGAGCTGCTTTTTGTATTTATTCCCTCATTGAAAAATGAGAATCAGGAAACGTTTTATCGTCTTCTTATTTGGATAGAATGTCCTATGAGATGTCTAGTAGGGGGGTAGCTGTACATAGTCGGCTTATAGATAGGGTGCGAATTGCATAATGACCGATTTGTGTTCTGTGAATGACCGATTTTGAAGCGGTGTAATGTCTCTGCTTTGCCTATGTTTGCAACTGAGCCTAATCAAGATACAGACAATCAGAAGAAACTCTTTTTATGTGATTGCAATATAGGATCTGGCCAAATAGTTTAACCCTTAAATTCCTATCATGAGAAAGTTGTTATCTCTCTCCTTGCATCAGTGTATTTTCTCGATACACATTTGATCCTGATTATTATCAATACAAATATTCATCGAAAACGCACAATAGCTTTTTGTTTACCAGAATAGAAGTTGGAGTGCATTTTATTAATCAATTAAATTTTATTCTATGAGATTGAAAAACTACCTGAAATGCGGGCTTTTACTAGCTATACTCGGCGTATTGAGTATTGCGAACAGTAGTGCCCAGACGTGGACAGCTCCTACTTACAACGGAAGTGTCCCGGTATCCGGAACCACCTATTATATCTATAATGTGGGTTCAAAAGGATTCTTAAACCGTGGTGGATACTGGGCTATGCAGGCAGTAGTGTCAGCAACACCTACTGCTAACGCAACTCCTGCAACAATTATTAAATGGACTCCGACAAACACCTCCGGCTCAATCTGGACATTCCAGTATAATAATGGCTCCAATGTTTCTAATAACTATCTGTTTGCGGCCAGTACAGACCCTAACTCCGGTGATGTTTATACTGATAATTCATCAAACAATACCTGGGATGTCGTATTGACAGATGCAATAAATAACATTTACACCATTCAGGCACCAAGTACTTTTGCAGGTTATATGGCATCGCAATATCTGGGTTCAAGTGCAACCACAGAGTCAACAAACAAGGGTATTGCTAATGTTGTGAGATTTAACAGAACCAGCGGTGATAGTTATATCCAGTGGAAATTTGTGTCTCAGGCAGATTTTGACCTCTATAATGCAAGAGTGTTGTTGGATAGATACATGACCTACGCAAAACTCAGAGGTGGCATTGACATTGCATCTTATATCACCACTTACAATGCTGGCGTAACAGCTGATATCAACGCAGCTGCTGCTAATCTGTTGACTGTGCTTGGAAGAACAGAAGTGACTTCTTCTATTACTAATCCAAGTTTTGAAACGAATAGTTTTACAGGGTGGACCAATAGTGGAAGCTTTGCTTTACAAAGTAATACTCCGGGACAAGGCTGGGTAAAAGATGGTACCTATTTCTGTGAGAAATGGACCTCTGGAGGAGGAAATTTAGGTACAGGCAGTATCACTCAAACTGTATCAGGCCTTACAAATGGATTGTATGGTATCGTAGCTTCGGGTCATGCCGTTCAACAAGCCGGAGCCAACCCACTTCATACCGGTGCATTTATTACTGCCGGAGCATCTTCTGCTGAAATTTCCTCAGGAAACGATTATAATTGTGATTACGCTTATGTTGCAGACGGAACATTGACAATTGGATATGCGCTGCAAGGTACGGTAGCTTGTAACTGGACCGGGTTTGATAATTTCAGACTCTATTATTTCGGACCGGTGGTAACTCCTGTTTTAACAGCTTCAGTTGCATCACTCAATTATGATGATATTTACAAGACTCCTTCATCGTTTACTGTTGCAGCAGCCAATCTGTCAGCTCCGATCACAATTACAGCTCCTGCCGGCATAACTTTAGGTTCGACTTCACTCCCGGCTAATACAACCAGTGCGTCCATTTCGGTTACTTATGACGGAACATCAACAGTTAATGGAAACATTACTATAACCAGTGGCAGTAACGTGGTTACCATTCCTGTTAAAGCATCTTCCAATGCACCCTGTTATACTCCTCTTTACACTACTGGCAACCTGATTGCAGACCCAACATTTAGTGCTGCTTCATTAGCTGATGGCGGTTTTGGCGGATGGGGCCCGACCGGTATTGACCGTAAAAATCCATATTGCGGTAGAGGTAGCGCTTACATTTTCGGTAGTTGCTGGCCTAACGGGGGGTCTATTGATCGTGCATTATCTGCTGCAAACGGCAACGCATTGAAATCTAATACTACGTATCGACTCAGAGCGATGATCAAATCACAGGCTTCTACTGGTACAATTTTCCAAATTGTGGTTGACGGAGTGAATGTTGGTGGGACGAATACCATATATTTTGATCTCCCTGCAACAAACGGTTGGGAACAAAAAGATTGGACTTTTACAACAGGGGCAGTAGTAGCCGAAAAAGGTATTTATTTCAACTCATGTGCAGCTGACCAGGGCAAAACCTCACCAGCAATTACAGATACTTGCTTTATTGACAACTACGAGTTATATGAAGTCCAGACTCCGACGAACGTAAAAACTGTATCTGAGCAAGTTAAGAATGTATATCTGAGCGGAAATTACATTGTGTCTGAATTTGCTTTGGCAAAAGAATCGGATGTTACTATGGCAGTTTATGACGTGCAGGGCAAACTGATGGCAAAATACACCAAATGGTTTAGTGCAGGCAGCAACAAAAAAGTGATTGATACCACTTTGCCTACCGGAATCTATATCGTAAAAGTCACTTCTGATGAATTCTCCGTTTCGAAGAAAGTAATCAAATGATATTAATATTGTTGAGGTAGATTTTGATGGTTTACCGACAGCCGGATCAAGGATCTGTAACAGATTCTGATCCGGCTTTTTTATACCGCCTTTGTCAGTTCTCACGAAGGTGAATGCTCATGCAAAGGTGGTGAGTAATACCTGAAAATGCGATGGCGGTACTCTGAAATGCAAGACTACATCCGGAAATACGAGGGAGGCGATGAAAAAAGATAGGGCAATATTCCGGATATGAAAATGCTGATTTCGAGGGCGACTAATGAATGATTTATTGTCGGATATATTTTAGGCAATAGCTATCTTTGTGAGTACTTATTGAAACCTGATAACCATTATGATTAGACACAAAAAACAATTACTTACCATCGTCTTATTCATCGCCGGATGTATTGGCTCAAATGCCCAAAAACAGAATATCTCCGAACGTAAACAGCTGTTTGACTACAACTGGAAATTCAATTTAGGCGATGCTCCCGATGCCGGAGCTATAAATTTCAACGATACCGGTTGGCGGAAACTTGATTTGCCACACGACTGGAGTATTGAAGGAAAAACAGATCCGAGGAACCCGATGAGTGGGGCAGGAGGGTATTTCCTTGCCGGAACGGGATGGTATCGGAAGCAATTCAATGTGCCGGCTGACTGGAAAGGCAAACGCATCTCTATATACTTCGAAGGGGTGTATATGAATTCAGAAGTCTTTGTCAATGGGAAATCCGTTGGTGTGCATCCTTACGGCTATACGTCATTCGAATATGACCTTACTTCCTTTGTGGATTATGGCAAAGAGAATGTCATTTCCGTTCGGGTGGATAACTCGCAACAAATCAACTGTCGCTGGTATAGTGGGTCCGGCATCTACCGGCATGTATGGATGTATGTGAACAATCCTGTCCATGTTGCGAATTGGGGAGTAGCGATTACCTCACCTGAAGTCTCGGCTCAAAAAGCCACCGTTGAGGTCAAGACTCTTGTCAAAAATGAAACGGGAAAACCTCAAAATATAATTCTAAACGCAGAGCTCACTGGTGAAAACAGAATTAAGCAGGCTCTTAATCCTATTCATGTACAGCTTGAGGCAAATAGTACAAAGGAAATAACACAAATTATTTCTGTTAATAAACCGTTGCTCTGGAGCCCCGAGACTCCTCACTTATATCAGGCAAAAATCAGCGTAACCCTTGATGGTAAAATAGTGGATGTGTTGAATAAAAACTTTGGTATCCGCCTCATCCAATATTCTGCTGAAAAAGGATTTCAGCTTAATGGTAAAACAATCAAGATTAACGGTGGTTGTGTCCACCATGATAATGGTTGCCTGGGTGCAGCGGCCTATGACCGGGCCGAAGAACGGAAAGTGCAGTTGCTGAAAGCCGCAGGATACAATACGGTACGGACTTCACACAATCCTCCTTCGGAAGCATTCCTGAACTATTGTGATAAACTGGGATTGATGGTGTTGGATGAAGCATTTGATGGATGGCGGGTCAGTAAGAATTCGCACGACTATTCGAAAGTGTTTGATGCCTGGTCACAACGCGATATCGAGTCGATGGTGTTGCGAGACCGAAACCACCCGTCCGTAATCATGTGGAGTATCGGCAATGAAATCATCGAACGCAAGAAGCCAGAAGCAGTTGAAACAGCAAAAAGACTTGCCGGTTATGTTCGGCACATTGACCCGACTCGTCCTGTTACCTCTGCCATGACCACATGGGATAAGGATTGGGAAATATTCGATTCCCTGATGGCGGCGCATGATATTTGCGGATATAATTATCAAATGCACAAGGCGGAATCGGATCATCAACGGGTACCTTCCCGTGTTATTCTCCAGACAGAATCCTATCCACGGGATGCCTTCAGTAATTGGAATATGGTGCAAACCCATAATTACATCACCGGTGATATTGTTTGGACGGCCATGGACTATCTGGGTGAGTCGGGCATTGGCCGTTATTATTATCCGGGCGATCCTAAAGGAGAACACTGGGAACGTGATTTTTATCCATGGCACGGAGCTTATTGCGGTGATATCGACCTGACCGGTTGGCGAAAGCCGATTTCCCACTACCGCAATCTGCTGTGGAACGATACCGAGAAACTTTATCTGGCGATACGTGAACCCAATCCCGATAATGGTAAAATCAGTGAAACGCTTTGGTCAGTCTGGCCAACATGGGAAAGCTGGACATGGCCCGGTCGTGAAGAGAAACAAATTGAGGTAGAGATTTACTCGAAATATCCGAAAGTACGTCTTTACCTGAATAATAAATTGGTCGGGGAAAAGCAAACCACAAAAGCCGAAGAATTTAAAGCAACTTTTCCGGTCGTATATACAGCAGGCGTGTTGAAGGCTGTAGGCGTAGTTGGTGAAAAAGAGGTCGAAAGTAAACTCCTGAAAACAGCCGGAGCACCTGCCGCAATTAAACTGACCGCGGATCGAAAAGAGATAAAGGCAAACGGACAGGATTTATCTTATGTAACCGTTGAGGTAGTTGACAAATATGGCATATTGCAACCCAATGCCGATAACCGATTGCAATTTACAGTAACAGGTCCGGGAGTAATTGCCGGGGCGGATAATGCTGATCTGAAAGACACAGATAATTATGTATCCAACAACCGCAAGACATGGCATGGCCGGGCGATGGTGGTAATCAAGAGCATTAAAAACGCAGGTGAAATAAGGCTGAGTATTCGTGGAAATGGATTATCGGAAGCTTCTGTCATCATTAAATCATTGCCTGTAGAACTGTAAACTGCAAATAGCCTGTTATTAGGCGTCGTGCTTAATTCGTGAGTGGTATTTGACCGATTTATATGCCGTCTCCGATAGGCTCGATGCCTAATTTTGTGATGTTGAGTCGAGTCTGCGATTGCGAACTTCCCTGTCCTGTGTGAAGAACGGAGTTTTACATTGTGTGCATTTTGACAAAGCAAACAGGTTAGCTATTTTCAATTAACCAACCCTGAAATCTGAATACATGAGAAAATCAATATCCAGTCGGATCGATACTTCTCTCTCTTTTTTTTTGTTTATAGAAAAGGTAACAGAACTATATAATCATGATAGTTGTTTATCTCTTTGACGATTCTTTTTTACATTAACCTTATTACTGAATTAATATTTACACATGAGTAAACTGCTCTCATAATGACTGAATATTCTTTTTCCCTTTATTTTAATAACCAAATTACTCAATTATGAAAAAGACGTCTATCTTTTTGAACGTAAAGAGGTGGAACAAGCTTGGCCTCTTTTCGTTAGCGATGCTGGCTGCTGCTTCTACCTACGCACAGGATGTGACAACCGGATTGAAGGCTCTCTATTCGTTTGAATCAGTGGCCGGTGGTGTTGTAAATGATGATTCCGGAAATGGCCTTTCGGCAACAGTATTCGGAGCTGCAACCGCAATACCCGGTTACAGTGGAAATTCAATGAACTTCCCCACCGTGGCTTCACCAGCAGCAGACTATCTGCTAATGCCGAACGACTTTACCACCTCCGTGACTGATTTTACAGTTGCTACCTGGGTGAAAGTGGACAACCCAAGAGGTTGGGCGCGTATCTTTGACTTTGGAGCAAATACTTCGAACTATATGTTCTTGTGTCCTAACCAGGGTTCTGCAACCGGTAATCTTCGTTTTGCTATCAGAACGACTTCTGTCAATGAGCAGCAACTTAACGGACCTTCAGGTCTGACAACAGGTCAATGGGCACACGTGGCTGTAACCTTGTCAGGTACAACCGGTACATTGTATGTTAATGGTGCCGTTGTAGCTACAAACACCAGTATGACTCTTAACCCATCCTCTCTGGGCTCAACTACTCAAAACTATATTGCGAAATCACAATGGCCAGACCCGGGCTTTAATGGTAGCCTGGATGACTTCCGCTTCTATAGCAGAGCGTTGACCCGCGCTGATATTCTCAAATTGATGGGATATCCGGTTGAGTTGGATCAACAAAAAGCGCTTTTGACCGCTAAATACCTGACTACTCAGGATAGTATGGCTGTAACATCCAATATTACATTGCCAACTCAGATGGGTCCAAATGTGACTGTTAAATGGGCATCTTCGAATAATAGTATTATTGATACCTTTGGTGTAGTTACACGTCCGAATATCTATCAGGCTCCTGTTAGATTGACTGCGACTCTGTCTCAAACCGTAAATGGTAAAGTTTATACTGCTACTAAAGATATCATGTTCATCGTAGCCGGTCCGACTGCTGTACCTGATTTCCTGGCAACCTGGAATTTCGATACGGATAAAATTTCTTCTCAGAATGGTGTGATAACCGTGGTCGATAATGAAAGCGGTTTCGTGGGAACCTGTAAAAATGGCGCAAGAATCCGTACAATTGGCGATCCTTCCGGAGATCAGTTTAATGTAGTTGACCTGGGAAGCAATAACGGTTACTTTGATATGGGAACCGAGTTCGGTAAAGCTATGTATGGATTGGCAGATTATACTGTTCAAACTTATTTCCGTCTGCCGGAAAACTTCTCGTTCAGTGGAAATGGTCACTTTCTTTGGTACTTTGCTAACCGTGACAGTAGTACTCAAAATCCTATCGGTAATATCATCCTCGGTTTGAATAACCAAAGATATGCGATCAGCCCAACCACATGGTATGGTGAACAAGGACTAGAGACTGGTACTAATGCCGGTGTAGGGGCTTGGCATCATATGTGTTTTGCTCAGAAAGGAAATGTTGGAACACTTTATGTTGACGGTGCACAGGTAGCACAAAATACTACAATGACGAATGTGCCGGGTATAACATTACGCAGAAATGACCAGGCCGGTACGCTTTGCAACTGGTTAGGTAAATCTGGTTATACCGGTGATGCTTATACTCCAAATGCTTTGTACTATGGCTTCCAGTTGTTGAATGTTGCTGTTTCGGGTGATGACTTGACTCAAGGTGATTTTGCTGTTCCAACTACGCTTGGTAAACTGAATGCAGCATACACTGCAAATCCAGACTATGTAAGCACTAGTATTATTACGGAAGCAAGTAATTTATCTATAGGTGATACTACTGCAGTGACAGCAAATCTGACTTTGCCTACAAGTGGTATATTGGATCCGACTATCTCTATCGCATGGGCATCTAACCACAATGAGATCATCAGTAATACCGGTGTGGTAACAAGTCCTTTTTACCACGCATACAAAGTAAAACTGACGGCTACTTTGTCAAAAGGTGTACAGACGGTAACCAAAGTATTTAATGTAAATGTATTGCCAAAAGCAGGTACTGAGTTTACCAATAACCTGGTTGTAAAATATGATTTCAGCAATGTAACCAATGATACTATCGTTACTGATGGCGCTGAAAAACACTTTACAGGTATTGTGAAAAATGATGCGAAAATCCGTACAATCGGTACTTCTGCAACCGGAACTTACAAAGTATTGTCATTGGGCGATAGCTTGAATACCAAAGGTTACTTTGATATGGGGACAGAAGTAGGTAAGGTTATGTACGGTTTAAGTGATTATACCGTTGGTGCTTACTACCGCATTGATCCTGCTTACACAGCTCTTAGCTCAAACGGTAACTTCCTATGGAATTTCTCTAACTCAAAAGATATCATCAACGATCCTACAGGTTATATGATTGGTAGCCTTAGAAATCAGGCTGCTACTATCACCGGTGGAAACTGGGGTGGTGAGCAAACTGTTGCGTTGGGTTCTATAGCTTTGACAGGTAACTGGCACCACTTTCTATATGCTCAAAAAGATACAATCGGTACAATCTATGTTGATGGTATGGTAGTACAGTCTGGAACAGTCAAACAAAATCCAATCAATACATTAGTTAAAGACCAACGTCTTGGAACTTTATACAACTGGATCGGTCGTTCTTGTTATACCGGTGATGTTTATCTTCGTCAGGCGCTTGTAGCTGATTTCAGAGTGTACAGTAAGGCATTGACAGAAGAAGAAATTCAAACAGGATTAGCTATCAATGATATGATGGGTGCTCTTGATGCTGCTTATGCTGCAAATACCGGAATGTCTGTAGCTTCAGTAAAAGCAAGCCAATACAAAGTAATTGCATCTGAAGGCCTGATCACAATTCAGGGATTGAACGGTGGCGAAAAAGTATCTTTGTTTGACATCACAGGTCGTCAGTTTAAAGTAACTACACCTTCTTCAATTACGGTCAAGTCAGGTATGTATATTGTAAAAGTAAATGACTATGTAACTAAAGTGATTGTTAAGTAATCGCTTCTGTGAAATAGAAAACTTCATTATTATTGCGGTAAACGGTTGGGTAAATGCCCACTGTTTACCGCTTTTCTTTTTTGTTGGTTGCCGAAATCTTGAGAGAATTCCATTTTGTACAGTTACAGGTAAATTCTGAGCTTACGCTGGCGCATTCTGGTCGGTAGTAATTCATTCCGGCCAGGTAACAAGGAAATATCTTGTAGCCATTTAATCGTTAAAGGGTTGTGGTAGGATAATCATCCTATATGACCATATTTTATACCATGCTCTTTAGCCGTGTATGTAACTTTGTGTCAGATTTAAAGACTTTGTACAGAAAATACCTGGTCAAATAAATAATACTTTAAACACTGCTTATGGGGGAATAATACTTCGTATTCTAACCGGTTTTAAGGAGGCTTTTGAGCCGGACTTTTCCTTTTTTTACAACAAATATCTTCGGGCTAAATGGGTCCGAATCTAAACAGATCGCTTTCTGATCTTAAAAATTATTCTAATGAGAAACAAACTGCTTTTGACATATATCTTATTTTTTCTGGGAATAGGATACATCAGCATGCAGGCCCAAACTTTATTGAACATTAAAAAGTTTGATGGCACTGACAAATTTCTGAATCTGACTACTCTTGGTAAGATAACATTTTCCGATGTAAATCTTATACTGAACTACTCCGTAGGCAACGATGAACCGGTAACCCTCTCGTCTGTAAAGAAAATCGTATTTACCCAGGCTGCGGGAGTAACCCAGATCATGGCTGACCGTAAAGCTATCCGGATTTATCCCAATCCTGCAACAACCTACATAGAATTGAAGAATACCCCGGAGGGTGAGTTGAATGTTGCTGTTTATTCGGTAGCAGGTTCTTTAGTATTAAATCTTCAACTTGATTCTGATTCCCGCCAGATTAACGTGAGTGGTTTACCGAAAGGATTGTATTTGATCAAAGTCAATAATCAGGTTGCAAAATTCTCCAAAATATGAAGAAATACGGACTCATTTCCCTTTGCGTGATTTCGCTAGTCACTCTTTTTGCTCAAAAGAAACTCAGTATATTTAAAACAGATACATCAAAACTGGGAGTCGCTATTGGTGCCGTTGACAGCATTACTTTTAGCAGTGACAAAACCGGCATGAATATCCATAATTCGGACAAATCCGTAACAACTCTCCCGGTTGCAGCGATTGATAGTATTACCGTTAATGATGTTGATCCGCAGGATTTGCCAGCTGTGGTTACCGGTACTGTTTCCGGCGTTTCATATACAACGGCAACCTGTGGAATGAAACAAATCTCAACCGGAGCATCTGTGGTTATCGAAAAAGGTATTTGCTGGAGTACATCACAAAACCCGACTATGAATGATACAAAAGCAATCACAACACAGGGAACCGACTCTTCGACTGTTAGCATCGCATCATTGACAGCAGGTACTAAATATTACGCAAGAGCTTATGCCAGTAATGCCTTCGGTGTAACATACGGCAGCCAGGTCAGCTTCACAACGAGCAGTTATTCATTGCCGGTCGTAGAAACCGTGTCAGCGACCTATAATTATAGCACCAATAAAGCAACCTGCGTGGTAAACGTGAAAAGCAACGGAGGATGCGCGTTGACTGAACGTGGTATTTGTTGGTCCACTTCTCCTAACCCGACTATTGCCAACTCTAAATATTCCAGTGGTATAACTACCGGACAGTTTTACGCTATGATGTCAAATCTGTCAGTCAATGCTACTTACTATGTTCGCTCTTTTGCAACAAACTGCGCCGGTACCTCTTATGGAAATCAATTGGTGGTAAGAGCATTGATGGGTAACGTGACCTTTACGATGGGTATTGACTCGACGGCTAATCCAGAACCGTTTCGCCTGATTAAAGCTGCAATGGATAGTGCCTGTTATTATTACAACCGCTATACCTCATTTACGGCTAATATATATGTGTATTATAATTCCGGTATTCCAACGGCTCAGGCCTCTTATCATGGAAGCATCGGATTTGGATCGAATACTAC
The DNA here is from genome assembly GCF_022808675.1 of Parabacteroides sp. FAFU027. Taxonomy (NCBI): domain Bacteria; kingdom Pseudomonadati; phylum Bacteroidota; class Bacteroidia; order Bacteroidales; family Tannerellaceae; genus Parabacteroides; species Parabacteroides sp. FAFU027. The sequence goes on along the minus strand of NZ_JAKZKV010000008.1, from coordinate 57,565 downwards.
TTATATGTGGGTAGGTACTGCCATGCATGAGATGGCTCACTATTTCGGATCAGGTACCACGTCGGTTTGGCAGGGTAAAATGGTGAGTAATGTCTGGACCGGTACAAACGCCTCTACTTTGCTTAAAACATTAACCGGCGAAACGCTCAAAGGGGATGCAATGCACTTCTGGCCTTATGGTATAAATTACAAATCGGAGATCACTTCATTAGGCGATGCGACGGCCCAGAAGAACGGACTCATTATCCATACAAAAATTGTGCAAGCGATGTGTAAGCTTGATTGTGGATTATAAATGATAAAGAGGTTGACTATCCGGTCTGCCTCTTTTTTTGTCGAGGTTTTCATGAAATGAAAACCCTGGCCTTACCTGATTAAACGCGGTTACTTCTATAAGTTCGCTTTTCCCAAATGAGTGAAACTGTTGAACAGTCGATAATAACGGCCATTGTTCAACAGGTCAGGTTTTATCTGCTGAATAACAGTTTTTTATGACAGTTGCTTTTGTCAGGTTCTCTCTTTGAAAGCTGTTTTAAAGCTGATGAGAATTGAAAATTCAAAGCCATTACCGGTATTTGCCCGGGATTTTCCACTCTGATTGGTCTTGTTATTGTCGGAATTGATAACTTCCGGGTTGATAATTGTTTCAAATCTCCAGATTGTGGTGGGATGAACCAGAAAGAGTGAAATATCTCATATTTGCTGTGGATTTTTTCATTTGATTGCATGATTTGTCTGAAATGCACAAAAAACACGGTTTTTGTCGCTCTGTTTGCCTGGGAATGGCGTTTTTAATGATGGTGAAAACGGTCAATTAACTGTTTTTACACCTGAATTTCAGCGGTGAATATATAGTCACCCTATTTGAACGTATAGTTTCCCTCGTTTTTTCCAACGCATGTAATTTTGTACTGAAATAATATCGCTAATTAGGTTTATTCAACTAAGTAATTTATCATGAGAAAACACCTTACTCTATTCTTGTTATTCATTTCATGTTGTTTGCTCTCATTTGGTCAGACTACGCGTACGACCATTACTCTTCCCGAAGGTGTAGTAACTGTTTCTTCTTATACCAATGATTCTATTGTTATAAACGGAAAAACAGATTTACATCTGACAGCTTTGTTTAATCCTTTGGTTAATAGTGTTATCAATCTTAATTCTGAAGATTCATGGGTTATTATTGATAATATCCGTCCTGCAAATGTTGTCAGTTCTTTGCTTTCCTGTATTTATGTAAATGGGCAAGCCGCAGCTCTTAATACAAACGTGCGGGTATCAATGTATAAACAAGGTACTATAATCATTCCTCAAACGTCAACTTTCCAGCCGCTGACAGTTTATAACGATCAGAATTTTACAGGTACTTCCCAGAAGTATTCACTTTTTACATACTACAATTCGCTGGGAGCCATGGATAACAAGATCCAGTCTTTTAAATTGAAAAGAGGTTACATGGTTACAATGGCTACCAAATCAGATGGTACAGGATACAGCCGTTGTTTCATAGCTGATAACTCTGATTTGGAAGTCCCGGTAATGCCTGAATTGTTGGATCAGAAAGTGTCTTTTATCCGTGTATTTGCCTGGAATTATGTCTCTAAAAAAGGATATTGCAGTTCCGATGCGACTCCTTTGAATAAAGTAAATGCAACCTGGGGGTATGATTGGAGCGCATATGGTGCAACAACTGCTAATTTTGAATATGTACCAATGCATGCCAAGCTAACCTGGGCTCCGTTTACTCAAATCAATTCACTGCAATTTGTGACTCAAAGTCTTGGGTTTAATGAGCCGGACCATCCCGAACAGCATAAGGATGATAATGGCGGAAAGGCGCTGACTGTTTCTCAGGCTTTGGCTCAATGGCCCGATATGATAAAAAGCGGATTGCGACTGGGTGCACCTTCGTGTACCGATGCAAATTGGCTTTATGCCTTTATGGATAGTTGTAAAGCTAAAAACTATCGTGTGGATTTCGTAGGATGGCATGCTTACTGGGGTGGAAAATCTCCGCAAAACTGGTATAATGATCTGAAAGCAATACATGAGAGAACCGGTCGCCCAATTTGGATTACTGAATGGAATAACGGTGCTAACTGGACAAATGAATATTGGCCAACATCAGATCATTCCCTTTCACCCGCAAATGCTGCAAAACAGTTGAGTGACATAAAAGGAATTCTTCAGGTGTTGGATACTGCTCATTTTGTTGAGCGTTATGCTATTTATGATTGGGTACAGGATTGTCGTGCAATGATTTTGGCCGACACATTGACTCCGGCCGGAAAATATTATGCAGCCGATAATGCCCCAATGGCTTTCAATCGCGTCAATGAGGTAATCCCTACATTTAATTACGGAACCCCATCTCTATCAATCTCATTTTCTGTACTATCCAAAAAGTCAACCATATCAGTTTTTGATCCAAACCTTGAAAATTATTCAGGAATGATTTTAGAGAAGAAGATGGATAATGGTGAATATGTTGAGTTATTTAATACCGATAATCATTCGACTGTAAATTATCTTGACACCCTGGATCTCAATGCTGCCAGCAAAATCCGGTACCGGGTGCGCTCAAAACTTCCCGGAGGACTTTTGTCGGCTTATTCCAATGAAGTCGGTTATGATGTCACCAGTGGAACATCTGATGTTCATTACGGAAACTTATCATTAGGGAATGTTGACTGGAATACTGTATTTTTCAAACAGGGGATAACTAATCCGGTTGTAATTATGGGTTCTCCAACCAATAAGAATATATCTGTATTGCTATGCCCCAGAACAAAATTGATTAGTGCATCCAGCCGCTTCGGAGTTCAATTGGCACCGTGGTCATATCAGGGCGTTTCTTCATTGTCAAATGAAGAGAAGATCTCTTATTTCATTACGAATAAAGGCACTTATGACTTAGGTGGTTTAAAAGTAATTTCAGATCGGGTAACCGGTGTCAGTGGAAGTTGGGTTTCTGTAACATTCCCAACAGCTTTTGATACTATTCCGGTGGTTCTTACTTCTGAGTATAATACCTCATCAACCTTCCCGATTACTACACGGATTAGAAATGTGACCAAAACAGGGTTTCAGGTGAAATTGCAGAAAGAGTCAAAAGTGACTACTGCATTACCATCAGAAACAGTTTCTTATATGGCAATCACTCCGGGTGTTGGTTCTTACAACAACGATAAAATCACTGTGGGCAGAACAGGTAACACTGTTGGTACAACCTATTCATCTATATTATATGGTGACAGTGTGGCGAATCCTATTTTCCTGCCACAAATGCAAACCTGTAATGACGATACTGTAACGGCAACCTTACGTTGTCTGACAATCGGCATAAAATCAGCGACCATAGTAAAACAGCGCGAGAGATCATATAATCAGGCGACAACAGCTGCAGCGGAAACCGTAGGTTGGATATTAATAAAGCCTGCTGCCATTCCACAGGGTATAGATGTTCCTTCCACTGAAGGATTTAAGATTTATCCTAATCCTGTGAGAGATTATCTTTATCTGAATATTGCCGATTTGGGAACTCTGAACGTTGAAATCTATAACATGGTTGGTGCGATGGTAAAACGCCTGAGTGTTATGGAAAACCAGATCGATGTAAGAGATTTACCGGCAGGATGTTATATTCTGCGCACGTCCTACGGAACCAAGAAGTTCGTGAAATTATAAATCCCGAAAAATTTAATGACTGCAACACGGTATCAGACTGTGTTGCGGTTCTTTATACTCTAAATTATAGTTTATAACACAAATAGAAAATGGAAAATTATTTTAGGAGAACAGGTTTTCGACTCTCCAAGCTAATCATTAGCCTGGCGTTAGGGATATCTATGTTTGTTTCCTGTAAGGATGATTATTTTTACGATGACACGATGCCATCCTGGTTAGGATCAAGTATTTATGATTATCTTCAACAACAGGGGAACTATAAGTACACCTTAAAACTTGCAGATGACCTTGATTATGCTGAAGTATTAAAGAGAACCGGTAGTAAGACATTGTTTGTGGCTACTGACAGTGCCTATAATGAGTTCTTTAAAAAGAACGACTGGGGTGTAACCAGTTATGAACAATTGTCTCTTTCACAAAAGAAAATGCTGTTGAATTACACGATGATTAATAACGCGTTCCTGATTCAGCAATTGACCAGCTATAATAATAGCGGTACTTTGGTGGAGGATAACGCTATGCGTCGTGCGACAGCAAATTCACCATTGGACAGTATCTCTTTTGATAAAGGAGACAAAATACCATCGAATTCCAACTGGACCTATTATAAAGATAAGGGGCTTTATCTGATGAAAGACGGAACTTCAAGCCCTATCGTCTATTTTTTTCAGCCTTTCCTCGATAAAAATGCCATAACGAATGAGGATGTCAGCATCATTACCGGTGGAATGACACGGGAGACCAATGATGCTCATCTTTTCAACTGTAAAATAGAGAAACGTGACATTACCTGTCAGAATGGTTATGTCAATATTCTGAATAAAGTGTTGGTTCCACCGGTGAATATGGCTCAATACATCTTCTCAAATCCTAAAACCACTATTTTTTCAAAGTTACTGGAACGCTATAGCACTCCTTATTACACAACTAAGGCCGCTAAACTTACGAGTGATTACCATCAGAATCACCCTGAATTTAACGACACGCTGTTTGAGAAAAAATATTTTGCCGTGAATGGAGGAGTTCAAACTTTGAGAAATGGTATTACTCCTGCTGTGAACCTGTTAGCATTTGATCCGGGATGGAATTCCTACAAAACTTCTTCGGATGCACAGCTTCAGTCTGACATGGCGGCAATGTTTGTTCCCTCTGACGATGCCATGAATGAATATTTCAACAATGGCGTTGGTAAGCTGCTTAAGGCTCGTTTCCAAACCTGGGATAATGTTCCTGATGCGATTGCCCTGCCGTTGGTAAAACGTCACATGCGTGCATCGCTGATTGAATCGGTTCCCAGTAAATTCAGTAAGATGATCGATGCCGAAAATTTTGCCTTGCCGGTTGAGAAAAACCATGTCGTAGATACTTATGCCGGAGTGAATGGTGTCGTATATACAACTAATGCCGTTTATCCTCCGGTTGACTACATCTCTGTTTATAGTCCGGTTTTGTTTAGTGATGATTCTAAGATTCTGAACTGGGCGATAAAATATGAAACAGAAAAAGCAAAAGACGGAACTCCGTTTGCTTTCTATAAATTATACCTTAACTCGCTGGCGGCTAATTATAGCCTGTTTATTCCGACTGATAATTATTTAACCAAATACATTGACCCCATAGCATACGGTCAGGATGTACAGGGTGTGTTGAAATTCTGGTATGATGAAAAGGATGCAGCCGTAAAAGCCACAGTCTATAAATACAACAAAACGACAGATGTGGTTGGCGATTCTGTGGGCCTGATTACAGAACCAGCTTTTATCATCAACCGTTTGCATAATTTGCTGGACAGCCATATTGTTGTCGGTAATGTGGAGTCGGGTGCCGGATATTACGTGACCAAAGCAAATGATCTGATTAAAGTATCCGGAACCGGGACATCCCTTGTTGTTCAGGGTGGAGAGGATCTGGCCAAGAATGCGAAAGCGGAGGTGGTTTCAGATAAATATTACAGTCAGGAAAATGGTAAAACATTCTTTATCAATAAGCCTATTCAGTCGGCGCTAAGATCTTCATACAAAGTGTTGAGTGAAACCCCTCAGTTCTCTAAATTCTTTGAATTGTTGAATGGTGTGCCTGATACCTGCGTCTCACAGATCTTTACTCAACAGGGAGTTGATAACCGCATTAACTTCTTCAATGCTTTCCGTTATACCATTTATGTACCGACTAATGATGCTGTTCAGGCAGCATTGGATAATGGGACTATTACTCCATGGAGTCAGATCTACACCCTTACTCCGGGTAAAATACAGAGTGCGGCAATCAATAAGATGATCCGTTTCCTGCGTTACCATTTCCAGGATAATGCCGTCTTCTTTGGCCAAAACGTTAACGCTGTATATCAATCGGCTACGATAAAAAATGACAACCTTGCCACCCATTGGGGCACAGCCAAAAATAAATATTATAAAATCGGGGTTGTAGGGAATAACAGTAGCCTGACTTTAACAACCGAGAATAACAAGACCGCAAATGTAGAGACCAAGGACGGTTTATATAACATCATAGTTAAGGACTACATTTTTGCTCAGGTGCCAAGCAAGTATAAAAATATTGATGGAACAGGAAATGCAACGGGATCAAATTTCTCTTCTTCTTCCATAACATCGTCTGCTTCAGCAGTCATCCATCAAATTGATAATGTATTGACTTTCCAATAATAATGAGAAATATAATGAAATTCAGAACAGCCTTTTTTATCCTTCTGTTGATTGTTATGCTTCCAATGCGGGGTTATAGCCAGAACGGAGGGACAACAATTGTACAGGGTGTGGTTACCTCATCCTCGGATGGCAGTCCGTTGATCGGGGTAAACGTGACAGAACTCGATGCCAATAACCGTGTGGTCAGCGGAACCATTACGGACGTAAATGGTCACTACGTGATGCGAGTTAAGAATATGCAGAATCGCATTTCAGTAAGTTATATCGGTTTTGCCAAACAAATCCGCAAAATAGATAATAAACGACAGATCAATATCGTCATGCAGGACGACAGCCACACCTTTAAAGTCGTTGAGGTAAAAGCAACTAGAAAGACTGGTCAGGGCGGTTATGTGATTCCTACCCGTGAGGTGGGTACTGCAATCCAGACGTTGGATATGAAAGACGTTGAGGGGCTGCAGGTATCATCGGTAGATGAGGCTCTGCAGGGACGTATTGCCGGTCTTGATATCGTATCCAACTCCGGTGACCCGGGTAGTGGCTCTTCAATGCGTATTCGTGGGGTAACCTCTATCAACGGGAGTAGCGAGCCATTGATCGTTGTAAACGGTGTGCCTTATGAAGTACAGATTGATGCCAGTTTTGACTTTGCCAACTCCAATCAGGAGCAATATGCCAATATGTTGAGTATCAATCCGGATGATATCCAGGAGATTTCAGTATTGAAAGATGCTGCCGCTTCTGCTATCTGGGGGTCTAAGGGAGCTAACGGTGTAATCATGATTACCACCAAAAAAGGTGTTGCCGGTCCAACCCGGGTGGATTATACTTACCGTTATACCCGCACCGTACAACCTAAAGGGTTGAATATGTTGAATGGTGACCAGTTTACCATGTTGATGAAACAGTCATATTTGAATCCTGCTCTGGATGAAACTGCAAGCAATCAGAACGAATACAACTATGATAAAAACTTCCCTGAATACGAGAATTACAATAACAATACCGATTGGGTGAAAGCAGTAACTCAGGTTGGTAATATCAGTGACCATTACCTGACATTATCAGGAGGTGGAGACCGTGCAACTTACCGTGTATCCGGTGGTTTTTTCCGTCAGAACGGAACTGTAATCGGACAGGAATTAAGCCGTGTTTCATCACGCGCATATTTGGAGTATGCGGTTTCTGACCGGATTAAGTTTATTTCGGAATTCTCCCTGACCAATTCGGATAATAGCAGAAACTACGACAATTTACTTGGTATTGCATACAATAAAATGCCAAACGTTAGCATTTATGCACAGGATTCAAATGGAAATAATACAAGCTCCTATTATAATATACCCAGATCTTCGTCACTGGATGCTTCACAAAGGGATCTCAGAAACCCCGTTGCACTGGCTCATCTGGCAAAGAATGAGCTGAAATCATTTCGTATTTTGCCGACTTTCCGTTTGCAATATGATCTGATGGATCCACAGAAATCGATGTTAAGATATAACATGTATGTATCGTTTGACATCAATAACAGCAAAACTACCATGTTTTTACCGCAGGAGGTATCAAACCTCTATTGGTCGGACAAGAATGTGAACCGTGCTGAGAACTATGACTCTGAAAGTCTTACTATTTATACAGATAATAATATTGCATGGCAACCCACTTTTGAGAACAAAGATCATAGTCTCTTATTGTATGGTTCGTTCCAGACTAACCTAGGTAATTCAACCGCTCAGGGTATTGTATCGTACTCATTACCTTCAGGTGAAGCAATTGACGCATCTAACTTCGGTTATCTGGCAGATGGTAGTTCAAGCCACTCATCCTGGAGATCGTTGGCTTTGATGGCTCGCGGTCACTATGCTTACAAATCAAGATATATCATTGATGGAACTTTGCGTCGTGATGGTAGTACCAAGTTCGGTAATGCCAATAAGTGGGGTAATTTCCCCGGAGTTTCCTTGAAATGGATCATTTCGGATGAGCCTTTTATGAAACCTACCCAGAAATGGTTAAGTACACTGGCACTTCGTCCGGCATGGGGGGTAAGTGGTAACCAGCCAGCCTACGAATATTTGCACTTTAGTAAATATGACGCTTACGGAAGCTATATTGATATGAATGCCGTAAGACCTTTGTCTCTTCGTTTGAGTAACCTGAAATGGGAAACTACCACATCTTACAATTATGGTATGGACCTCGGATTCTTAAACGATAAGTATGTATTTGACCTGAACTACTACAATAAACGGACAAAAGATTTATTGTTTAAAGATGTAGCGATCACGACATCATCCGGTTATACGACATTGCCTTATATCAATGGTGGTACCATGGATAATAATGGTTGGGAGTTAAACTTCTATGCGACCAAGATTATCAAAACGAAAGATTTCAGTATGGACTTTAAGTGTAACTTCTCCAATTATAAGAATACACTGATTGACCTTGACCAAACCTTGCTGAACAGCTACAATGGTGAGTTTAACTATGCCAACGGTTCGTATCTTACCCGAGTTCAATTAGGTAACTCCTTTGGATCTATTTATGGATTTAAATATAAGGGCGTTTATCAATACGACAAATATAAGGGTACTGATAGCAAGGGAAATACAGTCATTCACGAAAGTGCACCTGTTGCCCGTGATGCAAAAGGTAACGTTTTGACGGATCAGGATGGAAACGCACTACCAATGTGGTTCAATTACTACAAAAAAGGAGGTGTTGGTGCATATCGTTTCCGTGGTGGAGATGCCATGTATGAAGATATAAACCATGACGGAAATATCGATGAGCTCGATATCGTTTATCTCGGAAACAGTAATCCGAAACTCAATGGTGGATTTGGCCCTACATTCCGTTATAAAAACCTCTCATGTACCATGTTCTTCAACTTCCGCTACGGAAACAAGATTATCAATGCTGCCCGTATGAATGCAGAGAACATGTATTATGACGACAACCAGAGCGCAGCTGTTAACTGGAGATGGCGCAAAGATGGAGATGTTACAGAAATTCCGAGAGCATTACATAAATACGGATACAACTGGTTGGGCAGTGACCGCTACGTGGAAGATGGTTCATTCCTTCGTTTCAAATACCTGACGTTTAACTATTCAGTACCATCTTCCAAGTTGAAAAGATTTGGAATCAACAAGCTAACGACCTATCTGACATTTAACAACCTGTATGTATTTACAAAATATACCGGAGTAGATCCCGAGGTTGGTTATGGATCATTGGGGGTAAGTACCGATGGCTCAAGCACGCCACGTACAAAAGATTTTACACTGGGAGTCTCACTAGGATTTTAATTATAGCAGAAAATGATGAAAAGTAAATTATATATAATCGCATTGTCGGTATTATTGCTTTTTGGAGGAACTAGTTGTTCCAACTGGTTGGATGTAAAGCCGGAAAGCCAGATTATTCTTGAAGATTATTGGCGATCGGAGTCTGATGTGGATGCCGTGCTGGCAGCTTGTTACCGGGGACTGATTTCGGATGATAATGTTTACAGGATGATCGTCTGGGGAGAACTTCGCTCTGATGACTTAACCTATGGCGGTTCTATCCCCAATGAAAGATACGATCTTCAACGATTGCTGGAGGGAAATATCAGCCCAACCAATTCCTACTGTAGCTGGGGCTCATTTTACAGTGTAATCAACTATTGCAATACATTGTTGTATTATGCTCCATATGTAATAGACCGTGATGAAAACTTCACCGAAGATGATTTGCATCATGTTCAGGCAGAGGCCAGAGCCATTCGAGCCCTTTGCTATTTCTATCTGGTAAGAACCTTCAAGGAGGTTCCCTGGATTGAGGATGCCAGCATCGATGATACTCAGAACTTTAATAAGGAAAAGTCGAAAGAACCCGAGCTTATCGCTCATATCATCGCAGACCTGCAATTTGCGCAACAATATGCACGGACTGACTTTGGAAATGAAAACTACAACAAAGGCCGGTTCACGCTAAACTCTGTAAATGCTTTGTTGGCAGATGTCTATTTGTGGAATCAACAGTACGACAAATGCGTGGAAACCTGTAACAGTGTACTTGCAGATAAACAACTGAAACTGGTTAAATCTGAACTCATGTACAGTACAGTATTTAATAACGGTAACTCAACAGAAAGTATTCTGGAACTACAGTTTGACGATAAAGTACAGAAGAATAATCCTGTATTTAACTTATATGGTTATAGTAGCGATGTTTTAGGCGATTTTAGTTTCCCGGCGACCTTGGCGTATGATGTCCAGAATAAGTATTATGGAGCCTATAGCCCATTCAACTATTCTTTATCTTCAACGTTGCATGAAAGCGCTAATGATATTCGTCAGAAGGATTTCTTAAATATGTCATTAGCCTCCGGCGGTAAGTATTACATTTTCAAATACTCCGGTATTCGTAGAATAGAAAACATTAATGGAATCAGTTCTTATTTCTACAGAACCAACACCTGTAACTGGATTCTTTACCGACTATCAGATGTTATGTTGATGAAAGCGGAAGCATTGGTACAGATGGGTGAATCCAATTATCATGAAGCGATCAAGATGGTCAATATTCCTTATTTAAGAGCCAACACATCTAACGGAATAGTAGCAGACTCCTTGTATGTAACCAATTATCCTACCAAATCGGAGATGGAGAAACTGGTGTTGCGTGAGCGTCAGCGTGAGTTGATGTTTGAGGGTAAAAGATGGTTTGACCTGGTTCGTTTAGCTCGCCGCGAGCAATCTACCTCATCATTAAATGAGTATGTGGACCATAAAGCCTCTACAAGCGGTGCTTCGCTGGCTGTCTCTTCGCTGGACGGATTGTATATGCCTATTTCACAGTCTGAATTGAAAGCAAATCCAAACCTGAAGCAAAATCCATACTACACGGTTTCAAGTAGTTCTTCAAGATAATAATACTCAGTGCTATGAAAAGAAATATATTGAAAACAGCATTTTATAATAAACTCATTGTCGGTATAGCATTGGCAATTTTGTCGAATTTGCTATTTACCGCATGTTATAACTCTGATGATGTAGGAGGTAATCTATACACCTTCACCGATAAGAACGTCGGAGAATATCTTAGAAATAATCCGGCACAGTATTCTGAATTTACACGTTTACTGGATACGACTGGTGTAATCGGCCTTTTGGATGCTTATGGCACCTATTCCTGTTTCGCTCCCAATAATAAGGCGATGGCCGCATTTTATAAAAAGAAAGGAAAGGCTAAGTTGTCAGACTTTACTCTGGATTCATTAAAGCTTATCGCTTACGATCATATTGTAAGTGGTGATACTGTATTGTCAAGAAGCTTTTTAAATGGCCAACGTCTATCTCAGCTTTCCATGAGTGATCGCTACTTTTCGATTCGTATTTCCGGAGATACAACTTTTCTGAACAATACATCGCAGATTATCGAAAAGGATATCAGATTGCACAATGGTGTAGTATTCCAGATTGGTGAAGTTTTGAATCCTACCCGTTTTGGTCTTGCAAGTGTTGTCGCTCAGGATCAGACCTTCTCGTTATTTAACGAGGCTTTGGTAGCTACCGGGCTGGCTGATTCACTATTAAAGGATAAGGATCCAAATTATAATGCTACAGCCTACAAAAGTCTTGAAAGTGAAGGTTCATGGACTATCTTAAAAGTTCCAGCATCCAGAAAGTATGGATACACCCTATTGATGGAAAGCAACACCACCATGAATGCAAATGGAATTACCGATCTGGCTTCTATGAAAGCCTATGCTGCAAGCGTGTATGATCAGGTATATCCGGAAGATGCCAATATTTCAGACATTCATGATCGTCGTAACAGCCTTAACCGTTTTATCGCTTATCACATTATCGAAAAACAGTTGAATGTGGCTAAATTAATCGATGCGTATGATACCGGTCACATGCTTAAGACTATCGATATGTTCGAATACCTTGAAACAATGTGTCCGAATACACTTATTGAAGTTTCAAAGATCAGATCGACCAACAAAACCAATCAGTTGAACAGAATGCCCGAAACCGGATTGGCTGTCAATGTTGTAACGTCAAATAGTGATAAAGATGCTTCAAACGGGGTATATCACGAAATTGATAAAATGTTGGTTTATAGCCAGGATGTTGATGCTATGTTATCCAGTAAGCGTCTGCGTTTTGATGTTGCCAGTTTCTTTAATGAGTTTGCTAATAACAATATGCGCGGGTTAGGAAGTACCAAATATGATCAAAAGAACCTTCAGTTTTACATTCCGCGAGGATATCTAGACCGATTAACATGGTCAGAGCAAACCACTATAAATTATTTAACTGCATTTGATGCGTTTCTGGATTATGAGGGCGATGAGATCTTTCTGAGTGCTGCAAACGGTAAGCTTTACGACTTTACGGTGACTACTCCTCCGATCCCAGCTGGAACTTATGAGGTTCGTTTCGGATATCTGACTAACGGACAACGCGGTGTTGCTCAATTCTATGTTGATGGTACACCGGCCGGATTGCCACTTAACCTCAATAACTCAGCCACTAACTCTGCAATTGGTTATCAGACAATCGGTTCTGTTGCAGAGGACCCATACGGATATCAGAATGATAAAATGATGCGTAACCGTGGATATATGAAAGGTCCTGCTGGCTATACTGCACCTGACCTAAGATGGCAGACAGTTGGCCCGGCTCGTAAAAATGCCAACTCTTTACGGCGCATTTTAGGAACATATACCTTTACCTCAGCAGGAAAACACCAATTGACAGTAAAAGGGTTGAGTAACGGAGAGTTTATGTTTGACTTCCTGGAGTTTGTGCCAACAAGTGCAATTGAAACTGAAGATATTTATTGATAACGATGCATCATAGCTCTAAATACCAAAGAAATATGAGAAAAAGAATTTATGGTCTTCCTCTATTCACGCTTTGTTTGATAACATTGCTGTTAGGATCATGTAAGGATGACTGGGATAGCCACTTTTATCCGGAAATCAACGGAAAGAGTAATTTGAGTTTATACGAATATATCCAGTCTCGTCCCGATATGAGCACGTTTGCACAACTGCTTAAATCAAAAGGATATGATAGTACATTAAACAGCGCCCAGACTTTCACGGTATGGGCGCCGACTAACAGCTCATTAAGTGGTTTTAATGTAAATGATACGCTGGCTGTGCGTCGGCTTCTACAAAACCACATTACGCAGTTTTCCATTCCAACGGCTGGGATCACAAGTAAAACCCTGACCATGTTGAATAATAAGTTACTTACTTTCGCCGGAAGCGGATCTGATTACAGCCTGGCGGGAAAGCCGATCGTAGAGGCGGATAAAGCAATGAGAAATGGTATTGTACATGTGTTGGGTAATTATGTGCCTTATAAGCTGAATGTATGGGAATACCTGAATGAAAAACCCGGACTTGATTCGGTACGTACTTTTGTTAATTCGTTGACACAAAAGAAATACGATGCCAGTACCAGTTTCAATGCTGACGGTGTTTTTGTTGACTCTGTATTTTACGATTACAATCCGGTCTTTACCTATCTGTGTAAAATGAAGTCGGAAGACAGTACTTATACTACCGTTTTCCCTGACAATGCTGCCTGGTCAGAGGCATACAACCGCATTTTTCCGTTCTTCAAAACATTGCCTGCAAGCGGAGGGACAGCTACTCAGGTAGCTTATGCTAAATCAACGCTGATTCAGGATCTGTTTTTCAGCGGAAAAATTACAGTTCCGAGTCAAAAAGATACTGTGGTTTCAACGAATGGAAATAAAATCTCAAATATAAATGAGATAATCGGTGGAATACAGCCTGACACTTTAAGTAACGGACTTGCTTATAAGACGAGTCTCCTGAAGCACAAAGCGACCGAGTCGTGGTATAAGGAAATCCGCCCGGAAGCTGAGTATATTTACGCAACAGACTCATTGAAAAGTAACTATTCAATGGTTGCAACCTCAAGTATTGGTACCGGAGTCTCAGTTTCTAACAAATATTATTTGACTTGCGTTCCGACTACAACTAGTAGTATATCTAAATTGTATGTAAGATTCCCGATCCCTAATACTTTATCCACTAAATACAATATCTATTGCCGGTTCGTACCGTCATCTATTGTTGATACAGCAGATAAAAGACCATATAAAGTTAAGTTTTATATGACTTATGTTGATGCTAATGGTAATAAAGTAAATGCAGTGGCTCCGTATAGTAAAGCCGGATTTGATGCAAATCATAAGTTGACCACCGTAACATCTCAGATTGCCACATTTACAACAGATGGATCATCACCAACTAAAATGCTGGTGGCTGAGAATTTTCAGTTCCCGTTCTGTAACATTGTAGATCAATCCGGAAGTTCTACCACGTCAGAAAAAACGTCTGTATTTCTGAAGGTGGAGAATGTGACCGGAACTTCAACTACCGAAACGAAAAATTACAACCGAACAATACGCATTGACTGTATTATTCTGGAACCTGTACAATAGTATTGTGTAAATCTATAAATGGCATATGATGAAAAAATATATAAATATAATAGGAATGGGCCGGGAATCTGATCGGGTAAAACGCATCGGAGCAATAGCTTTGGTGGCATTCATTCTACCTTTATCGGTAATCTGTGCACAGAACAAAAGTAAGCAGTCCAACACAGGCAAGACGATTGTTGGTCTGGTGCGTGATGCTCATACTAAACAACCTATCAGCGCCGCTGAAATTTCAGTTCCAAATTTTATGATATCAGCGGTGACTGACGATAAGGGAAAATTCAGCATCAAAGTATCTTCCATACGATCCATCTTGCGGGTAAGCGCTTACGATTATAATCCACAGGAGATTACATTGAGAGGTAAAGATTCGATCATTGTCGATCTCTATTCCGATGTATTTACCAATAAGTACAAGAAAATTGAAGGATTGACCGGTACTACTGATAATTCCTCGATAGGAGCATCAGCTAACAGTATTGATGATCTAAGCCTGTCAGAAGCAGTCGCCGCCGATGACGCTTTACAAACAGCACTTGGAGGTAATGTGCGTGCGATCACTCGTTCCGGTTTGTCGGGAGAAGGAGCTTCGTTGTTCGTTCGTGGTCTCAACTCTTTGAATGCAAATGCCCAGCCGCTTTTCGTAGTGGATGGTGTAATCTGGAATAATCAGTACGATGCAGTTTCCCTTCATGACGGATACTTCGCAAATACCCTGAATAGTATTGATGTAAATGATATTGAAAGCATTTCCTTACTTAAAGACGGAACATCGCTCTATGGCAGTAAAGGTGGTAATGGCGTGATTCTGATCAAGACCAAACGTGCGAAATCAATGGTTACCAAAATCAATGTAAGTATCCTGCACGGTATTGTGGGGCAGCCTAAAACTCTGCCGCTGATGAACGGTGAAGAGTTCAGAAGCTATGCCAGTGATATGTTTGGTTCAAAAGGTCTTTCGGGAAGTGAGGTTTCTTCGATGGGCTTCCTGCAAACCAACAAAAGCAATCCCGTTTACAATACCTATCACAACAATACAGACTGGTCGGATGTCGTATACCAAAGAGGAGTGAATAAAAGCTATTCGATCAATGTAACCGGAGGTGATGAAAAGGCCATGTATTATCTGTCATTAGGTTATACAGGAAATACCGGTATTGTAAAAACAACAGACCTTCAGCGTTACAATGCCCGTTTCAATGCCGATTTCAAAATGATGAAAGACCTGAGCCTGGGAATGAATATCGGTTTTACCCGTAATGAACGGATTTTGCAGGATGACGGTGTAAACAACTATACTTCACCAACCTGGGTAAGTATGCTGAAGTCACCATTCCTGAGCATGTATAAGTTTACGAATAGCGGACAAATCACCCATAACTATGCTTTTGCTGATGAATTCGGTATTAGTAATCCAATGGGGGTGATCTATAATGCAGTGAATAACCTGAAACAATATCGTTTCAACATCGGATTATTGCCAACTTATAAGATTACACCTGAATTGTCATTGAGTTCTCAGTTTGATTACAATCTAGACAAATCAGTAGAAGGCCATTTCGATCCTTATCAATATGTTCCTACAAGAGAACTGAAGGATTTTGGCGCATTCTACAATAAGACCAGCAGTCAGGTGATGCGCAATACTGCTATTTATGATGATACCCGCCTGACCTATGAGAAAACCTTCAATAAATCGAATCATTTGAAGGCTATATTGGGATGGCGATATATGTCAAATTACTACGAATCAGACTATTTGGCTGAGTATAACTCGAAGTCAAATAACAAGACAACGATTACCGGAGATTATGAATTCCTGACCACAACAGGTATCAACAATCTGACCAATTCGCTGTCAAACTATCTGAATGCAGAATATAACTACGATAACCGCATTTTTGTAAATGCAATGGCAGCTGTTGACGGATCTTCTCGTTTTGGTAATGAGACCAGAGGCGGATTTCAACTTTTCGGACATTCATGGGGTGTTTTTCCTTCTGTAAATGCAGGCTGGTTACTCTCTTCTGAGCGGTTTATGAAAAATGTGGATGTGATAAATTATTGTAAGTTGCGTGCCGGATATGGTCTGACCGGAAATGACGGTCTTCAGGATTATCAGTCAATGGCCTATTTTTCATCAGTACGTCTGATGAATGTGGCTAACGGTCTTGCTATTGACAACGTTGCTAATAATAAATTGCAATGGGAAACCACCGCAAAAGCAAACGTTGGTCTGGATTTGTCCATTTTGAATGATAGAGCCTCATTTAACTTTGATTATTTCTCAAACAAAACCTCTGATCTGCTGACGCTCAAAGATCTTCCGGAAGTAACCGGTTTGGGTAAATACTGGAGCAACGGCGGTACCATGACCAATAAAGGTTTTGAATTTTCGGCAAATGTAAAAGCATTGAACTCGAAGCTTCTCAAATGGGAACTGGGCCTAAGCGTTGGTCATTACAAAAACCAAATCACCACTTTACCTAATGGCGATTACACCACATCGGTATATGAAGGTGAAGTGCTTACAGCAGTAGGACAAGCAGCAGGTACTTTTTATGGATACAAAACTTTGGGTGTATTCTCAACGTCACCAGAAGCTGCTGTCGCTAATCTAAAAACAAAAATAAGCGATGGTACTTATGCAACATTTGGCGCCGGAGACATTCATTTTGTAGATGTAAACAAGGATGGTATCATTGATGCTAAAGATAAGCAGGTGATCGGTAATCCTAACCCGGATGTTTACGGAACGATTACAAGTAAGATTGCTGTGAAAAAACTGACACTGAATACGATCTTCACCTATTCGTTGGGTAATGATATCTATAACTACTATCGCAGTCAGCTCGAATCAGGAAAGGACCTGAGCAACCAGTCAACCGCAATGAATGCCCGCTGGACAGCTGATGGCCAGATAACCTCTCAGCCTAAAGCCGTATATGGTGACCCGATGGGAAATGCCCGTTTCTCAGACCGTTGGATTGAAGACGGATCATATCTGAAACTTAAAACAGTCTCCCTCTCTTACGATTTGGCTCTGAAAAATAACTTTATCCAGGGTGTGACCCTTTGGGTGTCAGCTAACAATCTGGTTACCTTAACCAAATACCTTGGTGTAGATCCGGAAGTATCAGCTAAGAACTCTGTTTATTACCAGGGAGTTGATGCCGGATTGCTACCTGCTACCAGAAGCTATTATTTTGGAATTAAGTTGAATCTATAATCCAGACTCAACGAAATCAGCATTTAATATTAAAATAACGAGATATGAAACAATTCAGTAAAATATTGATATTCCTCCTTTTATCATCGTTTGCACTAGTGAGTTGTAATGACTTGCTGGATGTGAATTCTGATAGAATCGTAACCGAAGACGAATATCAGATGAATGCAGCCAACGATAGCCTTTATGCGATGTTTGGCATCTTTAACAAGCTGGAAAAACTGGCAGACAGTTATGTCCTGTTGGGTGAGCTTCGTGGAGATTTGATGGATGTAACTGATAAATCCGATGTATATCTGAATGAGATCAATAATTTTAATTTCTCATCAGAAAATCCATACACTAACAACATCAAGGATTACTATGCTGTAATCAACAACTGTAACTACGTAATCAAAACCGTTGATACCACTAAAGTAAAAGGTGGTAAGCTGGTGATGAAGAGGGTTTATGCTGCAGCCAAAGCGATCCGTGCATGGACTTACATGCAGGTTGCTCTTAACTTCAAGACTGCAACTTATTATGAGCAACCTATTCTCAACCTGACAGACGCAGAAAATATCGAGAAGAATGCCCCTAAGTTGACTATTGAAGAGCTGGCACCCATATTGATCAATGACATTAAACCTTACAAAGATGTTGAAAATCCGAATCTGGGATCATTGTATTCTTATGATACTTCCACTTCATTCTTCCCGATCCGGTTTGTATTGGGTGATCTGTACTTATGGTCTGGTCAGTATGAAAACGCTGCCAATGAGTATCATGATTTGATGTACAAGGGTTCAAACTTATTATTGGGTTATGACGTTGATCGCAAGGTAACCAATTATGCTTTTACAGGGAGTATAGATTACAGTTGGAATTATATGTTTACAGCATATTCATCAGAGGCGCTTACCAATATTGTCGCTTCTAATGAGTATGGACAGATATTCCACCTCGATAGCCTGAATCGTAATAATATGTTGGCTGCATCTGATGTTGCCAGAAAGAACTGGGACAGCCAGATGTATTTTTATAATGATACCGTGTATAAAATGGGCGATTTCCGGAGACAACTTTCTTATGGCAGTAGCCTTTATGCATCTGTATCGGAATCCTTTAAAGATAGTGCAATTCTGAAGTATATAAACATGAATCCTAAGACTACTAATATTAAGACCAGTCGTCAGGTTAGGATTTATCGGAACTCATTGCTTTATTTACGTTATGCAGAAGCCGTAAACCGTTTAGGTAAACCAAATCTGGCGATGGCTGTACTTAAAAATGGATTGAAAAAGGCAACTCTGGATAACCGTAAAATTATACCGGCAAAAGAAATTGGAACTTCTTTGCCCAACTATATGAATTTCAACGATACCCGTTTTACCAATAATTTTGGGCTTAGAGCACGGGTGTTAGGCAATCTGCAAAATGATACTTTATACTACATTATACCCAAGGGGGCAGTTTTGTCAAAACTGGGAACAGATTCAGTGAAATATGTTGAAGACCTTATAGTAAATGAGCTAGCTCTTGAAACCGCATTCGAAGGTAACCGTTTCCATGACCTGATGCGTGTAGCTATTCGTCGGAATGATAATGCTTATCTGGCAAATAAAATATCGGCAAAATATAAATCCAATAGCGACGCGATCAAAACCAAGTTGATGGATCGCAGCAATTGGTATCTTAGAAAATAAGATCATACTCTGAACTTTGTTCTTGAAAGATAAGTTCTTATATAAATGGTTTTGAAATTAGTTTGAAGGAGAGATTGTTCGTGAGAGCAGTCTCTCCTGTGCTAATTATATACCAGGCAAATTTCCCTTAAACTCACTTTGAAATACTCTACAAATGAAAACACAGCTAACTTTATTTATTGCATTTTTCTTGGCGATATTAAGTTCTCTCTTTGCCCAACCTAAACTTACTATTGATCTGAGCAAACAAGGGGCAAAGATCAGCCCGATGCACTATGGGGTATTTTTCGAAGATATCAACCACGCGGCTGATGGCGGATTGTATGCTGAATTGATTCGTAACCGTTCATTTGAAGATGCCACAACACCAGACTATTGGACATTTACCACAACCAATGGAACCGCTACTGCAACGATTGAAACTGCTAACCTGTTGAATTCAGCTCAGACAAAAGCCTTAAAGCTAAATGTTAGCAGCGCAACTTCTTCCACAAAAGCACAGCTGGCGAATACCGGCTTCTGGGGCATCAATGTAGTGAAAGGTACCCAATACACCTTGTCATTTTATGCTAAACGCGATGCAGCGTTCAGCGGATTAATCAATGCAACACTTGAAAGTGCAACCGGTGTGCAGTATGCACAGACCGAAATCAACGTGACCGGCACAGACTGGCAAAAATATACCTGTACACTGACTGCAACCGGCAGTGACCCGGCTGCCCGTTTTTCACTCATCATGAAATCGGCCGGTACATTGTGGCTGGATGTTGTCTCTCTCTTTCCACCTACATTCAATAACCGGGAAAATGGATTGAGACCTGATTTGGCTCAACTACTGGTGGATTTGAAGCCTAAATTCATGCGTTTCCCCGGTGGTTGCTTTATCGAAGGCGATTATCTGGCGAATCGTTTCCAATGGAAAAATACGATTGGTAAAATAGAAGAGCGTCCCAGACATTCCAACCTTTGGGGCTATCATACTTCTGACGGAATGGGTTATCACGAGTTCCTGCAACTTTGCGAAGATTTGGGTGCAGCGCCTTTATATGTAGTCAATGTTGGTTTGGCTCACAATGATTACCAGGCTTATACATCCCTGAACGGTTACATTCAGGATGCACTCGACGCGATAGATTATGCCAACGGGCCGGTAACTTCCACATACGGCGCTATCCGCGCTGCTAACGGCCATCCGGAACCTTTCAATATCAAGTACATCGAGATTGGAAATGAAAACTATTTCGGAAATAATTATGGCAATCGTTATATCTTGTTCTACAACGCAATTAAGGCGAAGTATCCTGATATCCAGTGTATCGGAAATGTTGCTGCATGGGGAACAGATAATCCAAGCTGGACATTCACTTATCCGGTTGACCTCGTAGATGAGCACTATTACCGGAATCCTAAATGGTTTATTAATCAGTATAATAAATACGATACCTACAGCCGTACAGGTCCCAAGGTTTATGCGGGTGAATATGCCGTAACTTCCGATTGTGGTTTGGGTAATCTTAGCGCAGCAATTGGGGAGGCAGTCTATATGGCTGGGATGGAACGTAACTCGGACATTGTTCCCATGAACTCTTACGCTCCTATTTTTGTCAATGTAAATGACCGGAAGTGGTCGCCGGATATGATTGATTATAACGCTTCGAATGTCTATTGCACGCCATCCTATTATGTGCAGAAGATGTTTTCCAATAATGTCGGAACTGTCAATGTAGCCGTAAACGATTCATTATGCCAGAATTACAATATCATAACAGGAAAAGTCGGACTGGGAACCTGGTCAACCGTTTCTGATTATAGTAATGTGACGGTGCAAAACGGAGCAGGAACTACGCTATTCTCCGACCAGTTTGCCAATAGCGCCAACTGGACACCAACTTCCGGAACCTGGAGCGTATCGAACGGTGTCTATTCGCAAACGGCGACTTCAACTGATTGTCGCTCGGTAGCAGCGAATATTTCCGATTCGGTTTATACCTATTCCCTTAAAGCTCGTAAGAATAGTGGCAACGAAGGGTTCCTCATTATTTTCGGTTACAAAGATGCTAGTAACTTCTACTGGTGGAATATCGGTGGATGGGGCAATACGCAACATGCCATCGAGCAGTGTGTAAGCGGGACCAAATCGGTAGTAGCCTCGGCAGCCGGGAGTGTAACTACCGGGAAATGGTATGATATTCGCATCGAAGTGGGTAAAACCCAGGTGAAATGTTATCTCGATAATGTGCTGATTCATACGCTCAAAACGGTAACTCCGTTACTTTATACCTCTGCAACATTGGATGAAAACAGCAAGCAGCTCTATCTGAAGGTTATTAACCCGACAACATCAGATGTTACGACTGCATTAGATTTCAAGAGCCTGACCGGTTTCACAGGTGGCATGTCCACTGTGTTGACATCATCAAGTCAGACTGACGAAAACTCACTCACCGAACCGTTGAAAGTAGCTCCGGTGGCATCTACTCTTGGAGTTCTGAACAAATCGTTCAGCCAAACATTTAAAGCCAATTCCGTAACTGTAATGCAATTGAATACCTCCAATTCCAGTGCAATTTCAGAAGTAAAGCAGACTGCACATGGAATAACCTTTTACCCACAGATGACCAGGGATTTCATTTACCTTAAAGGAGCCGGAAATGAAACGGTACAGGTTTCCGTTTTTGATTTGAACGGAAAAACCGTGTTGCAGAAACAGATAGGAGAGAAGGGCCGACTGGATTTGTCATCACTTTCGTCGGCTATGTACATTGTCAAAGCGATAAAAGGCGGTCAATGCTATTCAACTAAAGTCATCAAAGAATAAGATTCAAACATTAATACAGCTCATAATACATTTAGAACGTGAAAAAACGATTAGGAAAAGAATTTATGCTCAGGAGCCGGAGTCTGAAAGCCGGCTTTAAAGGCATAATTGTGATGGGGAGTCTTTTATTTGCAAATGTCATACATGCGCAGGATACTTCGTTGAGAGTGCAGTATGGATTTAATGGTAAAACCAATACGGACTCAATTATAGATGAAACAGGTCACGGCTATAATGCCCGTCTGATGGGTAGTGCACAACTCAAAAAGCTGGGGAAATTCAGCCTGATGCAAATTGGCTCTACAACCGGGTATGCTGATATGGGGGCAAAGCTTGGGGAGGTTATCAGTTCGTTGTCAAATTTTACAATATCGACCTATTTATACATTGACCCTTCATTGGTCTTGACCAATAACGGGAATTTTGTGTGGTCATTCTCCAATTCAGCAGACATCAACACGACTGCTACAGGGTGTATGTTCTATTCTGCCAAACAATCACGGTATGCTATTTGCCCTACTAACTGGAGTACAGAGAAATCGGTGAGTTACGGTACGGCTGCAACTAAGGGGGAGTGGACGCACATCACCTATACTCAGTCGGGTTCAACAGGAACGGTCTATATTGATGGTGTACCCCAAAAGACCGGCACCGTGACAA
Source organism: Parabacteroides sp. FAFU027 (assembly GCF_022808675.1). Classification (NCBI taxonomy): domain Bacteria; kingdom Pseudomonadati; phylum Bacteroidota; class Bacteroidia; order Bacteroidales; family Tannerellaceae; genus Parabacteroides; species Parabacteroides sp. FAFU027. The sequence continues at coordinate 34,330 of NZ_JAKZKV010000008.1, read as the reverse complement.
TGTTACCTTCTGCTTTGGGCGCGACTCCATTTAATTACTTAGGTAAATCAGCCTATGCCTCTGATCAGTATCTGCTCAATTCGATGTACAACGATTTCCGCATCTACAACCGGGCGCTTTCGGCAACAGAAGTTGCAGGTCTGGCCTCGAATATCGCGTCGCTCGACACGCTTACTTTTACCCAACAGGCACAAGAGGCGGCTGCCGCTATTTCATTGGGCGATGTGAATGCCGTTACAACAGACCTGACATTGCCACTTTCCGACAACAATGGTTCTACGATTCAATGGAGTTCGTCTAATACCGCAGTCGTCTCAAACAGTGGAGTGGTAACCCGTCCTGCCAGTGGCTCGGATACCGCTATAGTTCAAATGACGGCTACAGTGACACGCGGCTTTATCAAAGTTGTCCGTGTGATCACTGTTAAGGTTGTTCCTTCCTACAGTAATCAGGTGAGTGTGCAAATGGATGCAGACAGCCTTCACCTGAACGGAAATCTGACCAATCTTCATTCTAGTCTCACTCTTCCGGCATCAGGTGCTCAGGGGTCGACCATCACCTGGACTTCGGATAAACCAACAGTTCTGTCGAATGCAGGTGCGATTGTAAATCGTCCGGCACACGGGAGTGGAAATTCACTTGTAATTCTAACGGCTACCCTTACCAAAGGTGGTGTTTCGGTCCAAAAACAATTTTCCATTTCAGTGGCTGAGGATGAGGGGTTTGCTGCTTATTTGTTTGCTTTCTTTACAGGGAATAGTAGCTCGCAAGAGCAGATCCGATTTGCTACCAGCAACGACGGATTCATCTATAAAGCTTTGAACAATAATAACCCAGTAGTGAGTGCCGATACTGTCGCTACTACGAGTTACGGCCTGCGTGACCCGCATATCCTTCGAGGAGAGAATAACGATTATTACATGGTGGCAACGGATATGAGATCCTCATTAGGCTGGAGTTCAAACCGGGCAATGGTTCTCATGAAGTCCAAAGACCTGATCAACTGGACTCATGTCGATCTGAATATTCCACAGTTGTATTCGCAGTATGCTGCTGCTGACCGTGTATGGGCACCACAGACCATTTTTGATCCGAAGGTTGGTAAATACATGGTCTATTTCGCCATGCGTTTGGGATCTTCTGATTTTGACAAAATCTATTACGCTTATGCAAACAGTACTTTCACCGCTTTGGAATCGGCTCCTCAGTTATTGTTTAATAATAACGGGTTGTCAACAATTGATGCTGATATAGTTTATAAAGATGGACAGTACCATATGTTCTTTAAAACCGAAGGCAATGGCAATGGGATAAAAAGAGCGGTTTCCAATACACTCACCGGAGGATATGTATTGTACGATAAATACCTTCAGTCAACCACCAATGCGGTAGAAGGCGGCTGCGTTTACAGAATGTACAACACCGATGACTGGATTCTGATTTACGACATGTACACCAGCGGGGCATATCAGTTTACGGTAAGTAGAGATCTGATCAACTTCTCAGTAGTACCTAATCCCGTATCATTTGATTTCACTCCGCGTCACGGAACGATTATCCCGATTACAGCGGCAGAGTTGAATGCTTTGAATGCGAAATGGAATCCATCAGCAGTAACTTCAGAAAAAAACGATAATGGATTTTCGGTTTATCCGGTTCCGGCGAAAGATGTTTTGAATCTAAATCTACCGAAATCAGATGCGGTAAAATCATATGTGGCTATTTATGATATGCTGGGAAAACAGGTAAAACGTCAGGAAGTAACCTCTCCAAATTCAACCCTGGATATTTCAACCCTGACTCCCGGTGTCTATCTGATTCAATCAGTGGCGGACGAAAAAGTCACAGGCCTAACCCGCTTCATCGTAAAGTAAAAAAATCTGCTTTTTTTCATTCCTTCTCAGGTTAAGTGATAGTAGCAAAGAACGGTAAATACAGTGCATCTGTGTTTACCGTTCTCATTTTAGGTCAGTCGGGGCCATTATATTTTCAAAGAATCGTTTTTTACAAGCCGCTCAGATTGTCTCCTCCTTTTTGAATTAATTTTCCTCATGGTTGAGTGAGTCTCCTATTAGTTTTGTAACGGGTAAAAAGGGTAAACCCTTTTAGAGCCTTATGCTTACTTGAATTTACTCACAAATCAAATGTAATTAGGTAATGAACATTTTAATCAATTTATCATGAAGAAAATCTTGACTTTTATTGTGGTGTCATTTTGCATGATACTCACTTCGAATGCCCAGAATCTTATAGATTTCTGGAATGGTTATACCGCCTCTACGGCCACTTATGCAACAGGCGAGGGGTCTCAGGCAAATAAATGGGGCTGGTCAACTAACCCGGCTACTGCAGTTACAAACTGGAACACAGCGAATGGTTCAGGGAATATTCGTTATATGGATAATGTATCGGGGTATGATGCAGGTCGTCTTATGTACATCCGTTGGGATGGCGTTGTTTCTACTTCCGGAAAGTATTACCTGAAGTTGGATACAATAAACACAACAAAACTTACCGCTGGACATGCTTACACTTTTACATGGAGTTATGCCTGGAATAGTAATGGATCAGCTCCTACAATTACTACAACCGTTTGTACTGCAAGAGATGGTTCAGGTGCAATAGCTCCATTAGAGGTAACCGGTACAAACGCAGCTATCTCTGGTACAAGTGCCACTTTCCCGTTAAGTACTACTGCAAAATCAATGACGACTGGTAGCCTTACATTTTTGGCGTCTAAAGATGGTGATTATTATATCTCATTCGGTGCTAATACCGCGTCACTTTGTGCTATCCGGGATTTATCACTTGTAGATAAAGGAACTGACTATGCTGCGCTTGCAGAATTACAGAAACAAACTGATGCATTGACCTTAGGTGATTTAAGTAAACCGATATCTTCTAATTTAACTTTGCCGACGACAGCAGGAACACAGGGTGTGACCATTAAATGGGCTTCGTCAAACAATGCCGTTGTGGATACATTTGGTGTTGTGACCCGTCCGCAGACTTACAATGCGCTGGCAACTCTTACTGCTACGCTGTCTATGGTCTTAAATGGAAAGACTTACAACCAGACAAAAAGCTTTAGAGTTATCGTTGCTCCGGTTACTGAAATGCCCACTTACATGGCTCGTTGGAAATTTGATAACAGCGATATTACTTCAGCAAACGGTGTTGTAACGGTTAAAGATCAGTACAGCGGTTTTGTCGGAACAGTGAAAAATGAGGCAAGTATCCGAACTATCGGTAATCCGGGTTCTGCGCAATATAACGTTTTATATACAGGTAATGGTTCCGGTTATCTGGATATGGGAACTGAGATTGGTAAAGCGATATATTCATTGACTGACTATACAATGTGTGGATATTTCCGTATTGATGATGATTATACAGCCATTAACAGTAACGGTAACTTCTACTGGACATTCTCTAACACTGACTCGGCTATGACCAAACCAACCGGTTATATCATCGGTAGCTTGAAGGCTGAAAGCCAGAGTGTATCTTCCAATCGTTACGATAACGGAAACCAGGCTACCGGAGCCAATGTAAATGCCGGATTGGGTAAATGGCACCATTTTGCCTATACTCAGAGTGGAAATACCGGAACGGTATATATTGATGGAGTACAAGTGGCTCAGAGCACTACTATGACCAACCTACCTGCTACAACTTTGCCTAAAGCAGGATTGACCGGAACCCTTTACAACTGGTTGGGCCGTTCAAATTATGTGGCTGACTCTTACTTGCGTAAAACTATGCTTTACGATTTCCAGGTGTTGAGCACAGCATTGACACCAGATGATATCGCAGTGACCGGATGGAACGAAGGTGAAGAAGGCGTTATTTCAACCCTGGGTAACCTGGAAGCGGCTTATGCTGAAAATCCGAACTATGTAAATACAGACCTCAATGATGAACTTGCTAACCTGACATTTGCAAAATTGACCTCTGAAGACTCTGCTCAGGTAACCACAAATCTGACTTTACCTACTGCCGGATTGTTGCACAATAATGTTACCATAACATGGAGCACGTCAAATGACAAAGTGATAACAGCGGCTGGTCAGGTAACACGTCCTGATTACTATCCTTACACAGTTACTCTGACTGCTAATTTATCATTGAATGGTCAGAAAGTAAGTAAAGTTTTCCACCCAACCGTATTGGTTAAACCAGGTACACAGTTTGCTAATGACCTTTTGGTTAAATATGATTTTGCAAACGTAACTAACGATACCATCGTAACAGATGCTGCAGAGAAACACTTTACCGGTGTGGTGAAAAATGCCAGTTATGCAGGTATCCGTACTATCGGTACTGCTGAAACAGGAACCTATAAAGTCTTAGCATTGGGTGATAGTATCGGTTATTTCGATATGGGTGCTGAAGTGGGTAAACTCATGTATCATCTCAATGATTACACCATGACTGCTTATTATCGTATTGATAATACTTATGCTAATCTGACTAAAGCTGGTAACTTTATCTGGAATTTCTCCAACTCAAAAGATATTATTAATAACCCAACTGGTTATCTTATCGCTAGCTTGAGATCACAAGTTCAGACGCTCTCTTCTAGCAACTGGAACAGTGAACAATCTGTAACCTTTGCTACTGCTGCATTGATGGGTAGCTGGCACAACTTTACCTATACTCAAAGTGGTACTACAGGTACTATTTATGTTGACGGAATGCCGGTAGCTACAGCTGCTGTAACTAATCTGCTAAGCACAACTCTTCCAAAAGATGGAGTTCTTGGTACTTTGTATAACTGGATTGGTCGTTCTTGCTATACCGGTGACGTTTATCTTCGCAAGACTATGGTGTATGACTTCCGTCTGTACCGTAAAGCTTTGAGTGCTGAAGAGATCATGACAACAGATCTGAATGTAGGCAACACAATTTCTTTACTGGATGCCGCATATAATGCAAATTCAGGAGCAGCTGGTGTATCACAGGTAAAAGCTTCACAATATCAGGTAATCGCAACTGAAGGTGCTATTAAAATCACAGGCCTTGCAGGTGGCGAGAAAGTATCTGTATTTGATGTAACCGGTCGCCAGTTCCAAGTGACTAACCCATCTGTGATTGCATTGACTCCGGGCATGTATATCGTGAAAGTAAACGGATTTGTTACTAAGGTAGTAGTAAAATAATCCCAAATACACACACTATCACCAAGGGGAGAGGTCATTCTGGCTTCTCCCTTTTTTAATGTCAATCCGCAGAGAATTTAGAATTATAGTCAACCTGTTTAATTCAGAAAAACAGGACACCTACATACCTGATGGTTCGGCACGATGTCAGATGGATTGTTGGGGTGTATATTCGGAAGAGGGTGTCCCAAAAGTCATTAAACTCACATATTGATAGTTCGTCTGTTCTTATCTCCCCTAAATCTAAAGGGGACTTTGAAGAGTGGAATTTCGGTCCTGATATGCACTTTCAAAGTATATTGTCGCAATATGTAGCTACTTTACAATAATTGATTCCTGTAAGTATTTATCTCATATGTGTAAATTGGTCAAGAAACACTCTAACTCCACTCATCCTCCGCTCTAGCTCCAGTGATCCTCTACAGATGCTCCAGAGATACTCTAGTAAAGAGAGGTTGTAGGCTTGTGTTGGTTTTGTGTTTTGAGGGGGTTTGTTAGTGTTGAATTGATATAAAATAGCCTATTTGTGTGATAGATTGTAAGTTGTGCCTGCGTGAATTGATAAGCAGGAATTTAAGATATAATTCTCGAAAGTATCTAATAAAAGAGTGTTTTCTGCATATTTTGATAGTGCGGATATTTACCTGAGCAAACTATTCAACAAGATTACGGTGCTATGCATTTTGGGGATGCTTAAGAATGTGTCATATAGAGATAGATTGCTGTAGGGATAATAATATTTGTAGAAATAATATCACAAGCAAGTGGCGACAATAAGTTTCTCCGGAATGAAAAACGCCGGTGCGTTGGATTAAAGACAAAAAAATAGGATGCCGTACTGACATCCTATCTTTGGGTTTTTCAACTATTTCACGATAAGCAATCCACTTTGTACGATATCATTTGCTTTTACCTTGATTAAATATTGGCCGGATGGGAGATTTAGATCAGAAAGATGAATGCTGTTTTCTTCGATGTTACGCGTCTTGGAAATTAAAGTTTTCCCGGCCACATCAGTAATCTGAACGGTCACGCTTCCAGTTTCATTTGCTTTAAGAACAAGAGTCAGTTCATGCCCAACCATCGGATTTGGATATATCACCAAACGATTCTTACCACCATTGAAGAGGTCATTAACTCCGGCTGCAGTGCCATGGTTGATTCGCACTTCCGTATAACTGTTCCAGGTGCTCTGGTTATTGCCGCCTCCTATGATTTTCACGTAGCGGGCATTCTGATCGGTAAAGTCAAAGTTTTCCAGACTGGTCGTTGTTCCGCTCGATTGTCCATTATAGACCTCCGTAAAGTCAGTACCATTGCTTGAAAGGTTGATACTGAAATAACTTTTACGGGAATTCCCGCTATAAAAAGAAATATCGGCGGAGGTTACCAGCTTTGTATCTCCAAGATCATACATGATCCATTGACCTTTACCATCGCACGACCAACGGGTGTTGAAGTCAAAATCGACTGTTTTATCCGGAGTATTGGTGGTTCCGCTTTGGTATCCACTGGCTGTTACTGCTGTAATCCCCGAATAGGCGAAGGTCTTTGAATCTCCGCTTTCGACTACATAACCAGTGGCACTCGTTATATTCTGAACGGTAAGTTTATAAGATCCAAAAGTCATTCCGCTGACCGTAAGCACACAGCAACTATCATTGCCGGTTTTAGCGATAGTGGAGACTGTTACTCCGTTGCTCACGGTATAATTCGAAGCCACCAATGAGGTATTGCTGTCAATCATATTATTGAACTTTACTTTGATATGATTCGGGTCAGTCGCTGTTGCCGAAATCAGGACGAAAGGTGAGGGAACAGGCATCTCTCCGGAAGCCAGTTTGACCACCTCGCTACCCGCCAAAAGAAATGCACCTACTCCGAAGTCTGCCGTGGAAGCGACCGTAACCGGCTGTGAAGAGGCCGGATTACTACCCACGCCCTGTACATAACCCAGGAACCCATTGGACTGGACTGCTACGCTGGTTAACGCATTCCAGGCTTTCACCACCACAGGATAGTAGGTGGTACTGTCGAGGAATCCGTTGTTGATCCCCCATGCCATGTCATAGGCAAACATGGCTGTACCACTTGTCTCCGGCCCTCCGTATTCATTCGGATCATCGAGGCTGACGTTCCAGAAACCGTCTGTACGCTGGCGGTCTTTTAGGGCTGCGGCCATGTTTTGAAAAGTTTCGATGTATTCTGTACGGTGAGGATCGGTCAGTGGAAGCATCTGCAATACACGTGCATGAGCAGAAAGCACCCATCCGTTACCACGTGACCAGTAAGACTCATTGCCGTTAATGGTTTTGTAAGGCGGTTTGAATGATGCGTCACGGTACCAAAGGCCTTTTGCGCTGTTGTACAATCCCAGCGTGACTTTGGCATAAGAATAGAGGTCGTACATCTTATTGAAGTAGCTGGTATTGTTGTACATCACACCAAGACGGGTGAAAACCGGCATGGCCATATTCAGGGCATCGATCCACCACCAGTCATTGACTGTGGAGCTGTTGACCATATTGTCCACCGAAGTTTTGATGGCGTTGATTTTCGAGGCCGGCTTTAACGGATCCAGGTTATAGAGATCGATGTAGGTTTGACCGCATATCTGGTTATCGGCGCTACGGGTAGAGGTGCCCCCATTGAGTGACCAGCTATTATTGTTTGCCCATAAGGTTGAATAGTTCAGGTAAGTATCTTTCGGATAGATTTTATTGAAATCCATATTCCCGGTAAAATAGACCGCTCTGGCCCATTGGTTGTTGCCCGGGTCGGTATTCTGCTCTATCCAGTAATTGTTGACCGATTTCATGGATGAGATAATCTCCAGTTTCGAAGGAAGTACCTGAGCCATCAGACTGGTTGAAAGTAGTAATGCTCCAAAAAAGGTACATCGTCGATTCATCTGTGTTTTTTATTTGATTAGAGGGTTAATGTTTGGCTCTTATTTCTCAGAAGCAAAAATAGATTGATTGAGAAAGAATGGGGGAGAGGATATATTCAAATAAGAATACCACGGAAGATAATATTGAGACATTTTAAACAGGTCTGATTTATTGTCAAAAGGGAGTGACATGTGTTTCATCTTCCTAATTGAATGAATATTCCTCCTTGTGCTACAGCCATGTAGATATATTTGCGATATAAAAAACAATTACCTATCTATAAACTATTTAATTCTTTTATCATGAGGAAAATTACTTCATTAATTGCATCAGCCTTTGTCCTGTTTGCCGGAGCATTCAGTTTGCAGGCTCAAACCGATGTCACAGCAACGTACCTAACCAATGCCGGGTTTGATAATAGCTGTAATTATCTCACAACAACTACGGCAAGTAACCTTGCATCCGGAAGCACAAACAACCAGACAATTAATGGCTGGACATTAACTGCTTCAGCAGCGAACACAGCCTCTTCAACTTTTGAATATGGATACGCCGGAACATTAAATTTGTCTGGTACTACTTATGGCTTTATTCCTTCTCAAGGTTATGATGGTGCTACCGGTAGTGGTCATGGAGCATTGGGTATTTCTGCTGCATGGTCCTCAACTATCACTTATTATCAGAATGTGACTTTACCAGCAGGTAAATATACTCTCGAATATGCAGCATATAATTCAGGCCCTGCTGCTGCAGCTTACAGTAAAGTTGGTTGGGTTCCATCTTCCGGTACATCTGTAATATCCAGTAAGACATCCTTTACCCAGGCTGCCTGGAGTACTGAAACCCTGACCTTTACTGTAGCAAGTTCGACTTCTGGTAAGATTCAGATCGGAGTGGGCTCTCCAAATTCGGGTTCAGGAACTGTTGGACGAATTTTCTTTGATTATGTCAAATTGACTCTTTTGCCGGTTGATAAAACATCACTTAAACAGTTGAAAGATTCAGCGACAGTGATGTATAATAATCCTCAACCAGTGCCTGCTTCATCTACCGTTTATACAGATTTGAATACTACAATCGCAGCTGCTCAAGTGGTTTACGATAATTCAAGTGCAACGTCTGAACAGGTATTAGGCCAGGAGGAGGCTCTGAAAACCGCTATTACAAATGTTTATGGAGCAATTCTATTGCAATCAAGAATTTCTACCTGGACTTCTCTTCCTTATAATGCATCTTCAGTTATTGTAAATCCAAGTTTTGAGTCTGATTTGGCAACCGGATGGACTAATGTCGGTTCATTTGTAAGACAGTCCAATACTTCATTTACTAAAAAAGACGGAACCAATTATGTTGAAAAATGGATAAATTCAGGTAGTTCTTTGTCGGGTTTGAAGCTTTCGCAAGTCATCAAGAATCTGCCGAATGGTATTTATTTGGTAACAGCCTCTGCGATGGCAACACAACAGACTGGAGGAACTTATCCGGGAGGTGCGTTTCTGTATGCAAATAACCAGCAAACAGAGGTGTTCTCAACAAATGATTATTCTGTAACAACTACAGTTACAAATAATACACTTGAGATTGGATATAACGTAGTTTCTACCGGTAACTGGGTGGCAATTGATAACTTCAGATTGTCATATATCAGTGATGGATCTCCTTATGTTGTACTAACTCCGGGTGCGCTGTTGTTTGATGGCGTAAACCTGTCAAAAACATTCAATGTTAGTGGTGGAAACCTGACCAGCAATCTTTCACTAAGTGCTCCGACTGGTATTACACTGAATAAAACTTCATTGACACCCGCAGAAGTGGCTGCTGGCTCAACTGTTACAGCAACTTTTGATGGTACAACTTCTATTACTGCCGGATCTATTTCAGCAACAACAGGATCAGTAACCCGCACAATTACTGTAAATGCTTCAGCGGATGCAGGATGTTTTACTCCGTTATATACTAATTTGACCAATATGATTGCAAATCCGTATATGAATGATTTGTCAGTCTATACAAATTCATGGGGAGCTACATCTGTAGTGACTGGTTCAGATGCATATTGTGGTTACGGTGCTGGTAAAGTAACCGGAGCTAATGGCGGATCAATTACGACTTCAAATTATACCTGGACACCTGGACACACATATCGCATGAAAGCCATGATCAATACAACAGGCGTATTCCAGTTTGGGTTCCAAAATACTTATGCAGATGGTACAAATGCAACCTACGAACAGCAGCTTACAAGTACAGACGGTGTTTGGCAACCTGTAGATTTTACTATTACAGCAGGAACTAATGCAACTTCTGGATTTGTTTACTTCAACAACTGGAGTAGAACAGGTACTTTAGGATTAATTGATAACTGGGAATTGTATGATATTACCGGCGTTCCGACTTCTGTTAATTCAACAGACGTTGCTAAAAGTCTGACTGTTTCAAGAATTGGAGATCAAATAGTTCTTAATGGTACCCAGGTTGGTGATGATGTAAAAGTTTACAGCGTAAACGGTCAATTGGTTCAAACCGTGGTAGCACTTTCAGATGCAACATCATTGAATCTGAAATCAGGCGTTTATGTAATCAAAGTAAATGACAAAGTACTGAAAGTGGTGAAATAACATTTGACCATTAAGAATATAACCTAAAGCGAGGATGTCAGATGTGGCATCCTCGTTTTCATTAATAGGCTATTTTCTTATTCTCTATTTTCACTTCCAAACCGCTGAAACACCAATATTAAACAAATAATCACTAAGTTTGCAGAGCTTCTGAGTTTTCAGGGGCTCTGTTTATTTGATAGAATATGAACATAGAGAGAATATATAAATCGAAATCACAGTTTGTTGCCCGGGAAGTTGATAAAGAGCTTGTCTTGGTTCCCCTGACCGAAAGCGTTGCTCACATGAATAAACTATTTACCATGAATGAGACGGGACGTTTCATCTGGGAAAATATTTCGGAAGGCATCACTGTTGATGAATTGGAGGATATCGTCGTGCAAGAGTTTGAGATTGACCGTGAGACGGCACATAAAGATATCGAAGCTTTTCTTGCCCGTTTAGAACAAATGCTTTAATATTACAATTCCGCACCACAGATTTTCAGTAAACAATGATTCTATCAATCGCTGATTTTCACATTCGAATAACTTCAGAATACCCGGTTATGCTCGAAGAGGGCTATGACCTTTTTGTGAATGAAAAAGAGGTACAGCCTGATGTCGAAATTACCTGTTATAAGGGCATTCCCTACGAAGTGATTGACGGTAAAGAGCTTTTGTTTGAGGCAAAAAATCAGCAGCAGCGTTTTTATTCCATATACAAGATGGAGTCCGGACTAGGATTTGCCATTTATGAACCGCAAAAAGGACAGGATATTCAGCAGATTGCCCTGCTTGATGTGTCGTTTACCCATTGGAAAATCTACTCAGAGCCGAATGAAGAGAGCGAATTGATGCCATTGAAATATCCGATGGGTCCGATTATGATGTACTATCTGACGGTGAACTCTGATGCGGTAATGATTCACGCATCCGGTATTTTTGACGGAGCGAAAGGCCGGATATTTACCGGTTTTTCAGGTCGGGGAAAGAGTACCATGTCCCGGATATGGGCTGAAAACGGTTCCCGGGTGGTAAATGACGACCGTCTGATTATCCGCAAATGTGCTGACGGAATCTACTTCTATAACACGCCGATGTTTTACCGGGATATTCCGAAAAAAGAGCGTTTAAACAGTATTCACCTGATTCGGCATGCGCCGGAAAACATTGTGGAGAAGGTGGCCGGAGCTAAAGCGCTTTCCAAAGTTTTGGCTTTCTGCATTCAGAATAATTACGACAAACGATTTGTGCAAAATAATCTTCGGGTGATGAGTGTGATTTGCTCATCGGTATCGGTTTATGAAACCGGTTTTGTGCCGGATTGTAGTATCGTTCAATATATTCTTGATCATGAAGACTGAATTGGCACACGAGGAACTGGTTGGAATCGCTGATTCCCTGCTGCAGGAAGGGCGTACCGTTTCGTTTACGATGGCAGGGTACAGCATGTATCCGACCCTGAAACCGGGTGATGTTGGTTTGGTCAAAAAGTGCGCCCCGGAAGATTTGTACACGGGCGATATCATCGTCTTTCGTACCGCACAAAAGCTGGTTGCCCATCGCTTAGTCAAAATCGTTGAGAAAAAGAATACCCATTTTTATATAGCTAAAGGGGATAATAACCGCCACACCGATACTCCTTTCAGGGAGGAGGCGTTGATTGGGAAAGTGGAATCCTTTACCCGAAACGGGAAGAAACGCCGGCTGGATAGCCTGACGGTGATTCTTCAGGGGTTGTTTTCGGGGTATTTGCCCGGACTGGTGTTGCCTGTTAACCGGTTTCGAATCCGGCTGGGGCTGTTGTTTATCCATTACTCTACCTCATTTCATACGTTGAGGCACAATTTGCGGCTGGTTTCTACCCATTCCCGCAAAATGATTTTCATCAATACCCTATTGGCGCTGTTGCAGGGGATTATACCGCTCGGTATGATTTATTGCATCAAGCTGTTGATTGACTTTTTGTCAAAAACGACCCAATCAGAGGGTGTGAATCGCCAATTGTTGCTTTTGCTGGCGCTGACCGCATTTTTGTTTATGGGAAATGCACTGCTGAACGGCATCAAAAGCTATTTCTCCGAAAAGCTAAACCATTCGGTCTCCCGCTGGATATACGAATTACTCCATTCGAAGCATGAGACGCTGGAGCTTTCCCATTATGAAAATCCTGAGGAGCAAAATAAGATGCACCGCGCCATTCAGCAAGCCGGATTTCGTCCTGTGAAGCTCATCAACGAATCTATCTCGGTGGCCAAATCACTGGTGGCTGTGCTCGTGATGCTGGGGATGTTTTCGATGATTCGCTGGTACCTGATTCTGCCGTTGGTCTTGGTTGTTATTCCGGGCGTATTGGTGCGGTTGAAGACATCGGCCCGTTTTTACAAACTCAAGCAGGAGCAGAGTGCGCCCGAACGCGAAATGTATTACTTCAACCGTGTACTGACCGGATTCCCATTTGCCAAGGAGATGCGGTTGTTTGGCTTTGCGCCTTTCTTCCGGAGTCGTTTCAATAAGGTGCAGGAGCAGCTGTTTGACCAGAAGGCGACCCTGCTACGTTCGGAACTGAAACTGGATTTCATTGCTCAGATTTCTTCGGCTGTGATGATTTTCCTGATGCTCGGTTTTGTGGCTTATCTCAAGTTGCATGGTGAGATTAGCCTGGGCATAGTGGTGCTTTTCTTCTTTTTGTTCCAACGCGGATTTACAGTGATAAATGACCTGTTCCGTTCATTGACACTGATGCTCGAAGACAACAGTTACCTCGATGATTTTGTCTCATTTGTGGAAATGAAAGATTCGGGTAAAGATAAAAAGCGCAGGCAAATCCCTCTCCTGGAGCGGGGAATCGCAGTCGAACAGGTGAGTTTCAGGTACGAAACGAGCCATCGGGAAGCGTTGGATAATGTCAGCCTGACCATTCCGGCGGGTAAGACGGTCGCGTTCGTCGGGGGCAATGGCTCGGGTAAAACCACCATGATTAAGTTGCTGTGTGGTTTTTACCAACCCCAATCCGGCCGTATTCTTTACGATGATACCGATTTGAGCGGACAAAGTCCCGAGTCCGTATGCCACCAGGTGACGGCGGTGTTTCAGGATTTTGCCCTTTATAATATTTCGGCTGCCGAAAATATCGGTCTGGGCCGTCTGGCTTTCGATTTTAATCCGGATAAAGTCACCGAAGCGGCTCAACTGGCCGGTGTTTCGGATGTGTTAGAGCATTTGCCCAAAGGTTATAATACCATGCTCGGTAATCTCTTCGAAGGAGGGGAGGAGCTGAGCATCGGCCAATGGCAGAAGATGGCCATCGCGCGTGCCTTTTACCGGGATTCTCCGGTACTCTTTATGGATGAGCCTTCGAGTGCGTTGGATGTGGAATCGGAGGCTTTGATTCTCCAAAAACTGAAACAGCTCTCTCGCCAAAAAACGGTTGTTATCGTCAGCCACCGCCTCTCGACGGTGCAATGGGCCGATATTATCTATCATTTTGAGGAAGGACGTATAGTTGAGGCCGGTTCGCACGCTGAGTTGATGGCTATGCAGGGACGTTACTGGCAGTTTGTCAACAAGGAGTTTTCGGAATAAGATAGTTTCCGGCAATTTGTCGCTCTCGACCGCCAGATTGCCACTCCGGAGCGTTAACTTGCCGCTCTTGACCGCTAAGTTGTCGGTCGCGACCGTCAGATTGTCGCTCTTGACCGACAATTTATCGCTCCCGACCGTCAGATTGTCGCTCCGGAGCGTTAACTTGCCGCTCTTGACCGCTAAGTCAGCGCTTTATCTTTTCGAAATTCGTTAATTAACCCAAAGCCAACCGGCCCCATCCTCGTAAATATCCTAACTTTATCCTCTCTTATTTGTTTAATGACAGACAAATAACTAACACGCATCAATGAATCAGAAGATACTGCTCATCACGCCACCGTTTACCCAACTCAATACGCCCTATCCGGCGACCATGTACCTCAAAGGTTTTTTCAACACCCGCGGTATCGCCTCCGTGCAGGCCGATTTGGGAATTGAGGTGATTCTGAGGCTGTTTTCATCCGAAGGATTCTGCTCCCTTTTTCAATATATTGAGGAAAATAAACCCGAACTTTCGTCTAATGCCCAACGCATGGTCAGTCTGAAGCGCGACTATATTCAGACCATCGATGCGGCCATTGCTTTTCTGCAAGATAAAAACTCCACCCTGGCACAGGTCATCTGCGAAGGCAGTTTCCTGCCCGAAGCCTCCCGCTTTACCGAAGAGACCGAGGAGCTGGAGTGGGCCTTTGGCACGATGGGGACGCGTGACAAGGCGCGACACCTCATTACCCTCTATCTCGAAGATATTTCCGACCTGATCATAGAGGCGGTTGACCCGCAGTTTGGATTCAGTCGTTATGCCGAGAGTCTGGGCCGTTGCGCCACCTCATTCGATGCGCTGGAGGAGCGACTCAATGCTCCGGCGAGCTTTGTGGATGAGATTCTTCTTTCACTTTTACAGGAAAAAATCAATCAGGAAAAGCCAACCGTGGTCGGACTTTCCGTGCCGTTTCCCGGTAATCTCTATAGCGCACTCAAGTGCGGCCAATGGCTCAAAGCCAATCACCCGGAGATAAAAGTGGTGATGGGGGGCGGCTATCCGAATACCGAATTGCGATCATTACGTGAAGAATTACTCTTTAAATACGTCGACTTTGTAACTCTCGACGACGGCGAATTGCCCTTGCTTCGCCTGTTGGAATATTTTGAGGGAAAATGCAAGCTCGACGACCTCAAACGCACTTTCACACTCCTCAATGACGAGGTGTGCTACCTCAATGAGTCAGATGAAAAGGATTTTCCGCAATCCGAAGTGGGTACGCCTGATTATTCCGATTTGCTTTTGGATAAATATCTCTCGGTCATCGAGATTGTCAATCCGATGCACCGCCTCTGGAGTGACGGACGCTGGAATAAACTGACCCTGGCGCACGGTTGCTACTGGGGGAAATGCTCCTTCTGCGACTGTTCGCTCGATTACATCCGCCGTTTCGAGCCCAATTCCGCCGCTTTGATATGCGATAGGATGGAGGCGATTATCCGTCAGACCGGACAAAACGGTTTTCACTTCGTGGATGAAGCCGCACCACCCGCTTTGTTGCGTGATTTGGCGCTGGAAATCCTGCGACGCGGTCTTCGCGTCTCCTGGTGGACCAATATCCGGTTTGAGAAAAACTATACGGCAGACCTTTGTGCTTTGCTGAAAGAGGCGGGTTGCATCGCTGTTTCGGGTGGTCTCGAAGTGGCTTCCGACCGTCTTTTGAAACTCATTAATAAAGGCGTTACCGTGGCACAGGTGGCCAAGGTAGCCGACAATTTCACCCAATGCGGCATCATGGTACACGCTTACCTGATGTATGGATTTCCTACGCAGACTGACCGCGAAACCATCGACTCACTCGAAATGGTTCGTCAGCTATTTCAGGAAGGTGTGTTGCAATCGGGCTTCTGGCACCTCTTTACCATGACGGCTCACAGCCCTATCGGACTCAATCCGCAGCCTTTTGGCGTGCAGGCTATCAAGAATAAAGGCAAATTTGCCAATAATGATGTGCCGCACATCGACCGCATCGGGGCAGACCACCAGATGTTCGGCGAAGGACTGCGCAAATCCTTGTTCAATTACATGCACGGCGTTGGTTTTGATATTCCGCTCAGCCAGTGGTTTGATTTCAAGGTGCCGGTGACCACCATCCCGTCCAATTTTATCCAGAAAGCCCTCGCAGCACCGGATGAAACGGGATTGCCTTTGAACCGGCAGGTGATTTGGTTGGGCAATCTTCCCGAAATCCGTTTCTACGAAAAGAAGAAAAAGGGCAAAACCGTCCAGGCTTCGGAACTGATTTTCCACAATAAGAAATACGACCTGGCGCTGAAGGTTTCGCAGGATTTAGGCAGATGGCTGGCAGAGGCAATGACATCAATCTCGCTTCAAAGCGACAAGCCGGTGAAACTCCAACAACTTAAAGAGAGCTATGAATCGGCAAAACTGGGCGATTTCCAGATATTCTGGAACAGCCGCACGGTGGAAGAGCTGAGGGAAAACGGCCTGTTACTCTTGTAATTGTTTTTATCACTCTTTATCAAAAGCAAATATTGATAAGATGGCTATCTTTGCATTCCAGAATTGAAATTAAGAAAGAGCTATATGACCAAAATATTAATTACAGGAGCTTATGGATTTGTGGGCAAGAATGTTGCCGCTTATCTGAAAGAGAAATCCTGGTTTGAACTTCATGCGTTGGATGTTATACACTATGCAACGGCTCTTTATCAGAGACAGTTTATATGGGAATACCTAAAACCAATCGATTGGGATACTGTTGATACTGTTATTCACCTCGCGGGCAAAGCTCACGATACTAAAAATACCTCTGACGCTCAATCCTATTTTGATGTCAATTATGGCCTGACCAAACAGATATTTGACCTTTTCCTGCAATCCAAAGCGAAAACCTTTATCTTTTTCAGTTCGGTAAAAGCCGCAGCTGATACAGTTGAAGGTGATATATTGCTTGAAAGTCACAAAGCTAATCCACAGACTCCTTACGGGCAGTCAAAACTTAAGGCTGAAGAATACATTCAATCGGAAATGCAGAAACTGGAAAGTACGGGAAAGAGAGTCTATATCCTCCGTCCCTGTATGATTCATGGTCCGGGCAATAAGGGTAATCTGAACCTCTTGTACCGTTTAGTGAAAAAAGGTATCCCCTATCCTTTGGGCGCTTTTGAAAATAAACGCTCTTTTACCTCAATCGACAATTTAGGCTTTGTATTAATGCGATTGATTGAGGGGAATGTCGAATCAGGTATTTATCAGATTGGGGACGACGAGGCGCTTTCGACTAATGAACTGATATCTGTCATTTCCGGGACGCTTGGTTCGCGTACAAGAATATGGAATATCAATGCAGGACTTATCCGCTCTGTCGCAAAAGCCGGAGATACTCTTCATTTGCCATTGAATTCGGAACGTCTCAAGAAGCTGACCGAAAATTATGTCGTTTCGAATGCAAAACTGAAGACAGCGTTGGGGATAGAGAAAATGCCTGTTTCAGCTAAAGAGGGATTGCAGCAAACGATTAAATCTTTTTTGGCACTAGATTTTATCTGTGGAAAATAATAAACACCTACCTAACCTACCATAATTCAGGGAGGTCGCCATACTGAACACCGCGGAGCAATAAATTTTTTACCATTCGAAGGAACCCAGAAATAATCCCAATGAACTATCTATTATTGTTAGCTGCCCTTTTTGGTGCCTTACTCATCTATTTCAAAATTGCGGACAAATTCAATATTATCGATAAACCGAATGAGCGTAGTTCTCACAGTGATATTACGCTTCGTGGAGGTGGCGTAATTTTCTGGGTAGCAGGGGCAATTTACTCCTGCTTGCATATTCAGGAAAGCGGCTGGTTTCTGGCCGGTTTTACACTGATAAGCCTTATCAGCTTTATGGATGATATTCAGAATCTGCATTCACGGGTACGTTTTGCAATCCACATGACAGCCGTTTCCCTGGCATTTTACGGTATCGGATTATTTGAAATCCTCAATTTCTGGCAAATAACATTGGCCTATTTCTTTGTTGTGGGAGTGATAAATGCCTATAACTTCATGGATGGGATTAATGGCATTACAGGTCTGTACAGCCTCTCTATCCTTTTGGCATTGGCTTTTATCAATAACAAGATAGTTGCTTTTACCGAATCTGATTTTATTTGGTATCCGGTTTTTGCTTCACTTGTATTCCTTTTCTTTAATTACAGGAAGCGTGCAAAATGCTTTGCCGGTGATGTGGGCAGCGTTTCCATTGCATTCTGGATTATTATGCTGTTGTTGCAATTGGTAATGAAAACCGGCAATGCCTCATGGTTATTACTACTTACCGTTTATGGCGTAGATGCTGCCGCTACAGTGATTCACCGTATTTATCTCAAACAGAATATCTTTCAGCCGCATCGACTTCATTTTTATCAGATTCTGGCCAATGAGCAAAAGATAGACCATCGTGTTGTTTCTTTCTCCTATGCTCTGCTTCAGGGGATTGTTTCGTTGGTTGTCATTTTATTTTATAACCGGTTACCCGCAATTGCACTTTACGCTTTGGTTGTTTTACCCTTTGTGGCAATCTATCCTTTGAAGCTGAGACTTATGGCTTCTACAAAATAATATATATGGCAGGCATCTATATCCATATCCCTTTTTGCAAAACGCGTTGCAGTTATTGCGATTTTTACTCTTCCACTCAAGAACAGTGGGTGGAGCGCTATGTTGATGCGATTTGTAAAGAGTTGCAGTTGCGAAAAGATGAGCTTCCGGATATCACAATTCAGACCATCTATTTCGGCGGAGGTACACCTTCCCAGCTTTCGATAACTGATTTTGAAAAGGTGTTTTCTGTCATTAATCAATATTATCGGGTTGATTCCGGGGCTGAAATTACTCTCGAAGCCAATCCGGATGACCTGAGTGAGGATTATATCAGAGGCTTACTCCAGTTGCCATTCAATCGTATTAGTATTGGAATTCAGAGTTTTATTGATGGTGAACTTGAAAAGATTAACCGTCGTCATTCCGCTCAACAAGCAAAGGATGCAGTGTGGTGCTGTAGTCGTTTGGGTTTTTCAAATATCAGCATTGATTTGATGTATGGATTGCCCGGTCAAACATTATCAGACTGGTCGTATAATCTTAATGAGGCAATAAAACTTCCTGTTCAGCATATTTCGGCTTATCATCTGATTTATGAAAAGGGGACAAAGCTACATAGTCAATTAAAGGCAGGAAAAGTCAAAGAAGCTGATGAGCAATTAAGCCTGGATATGTTCGACCTTTTGCGGAAAAAACTATCCGCACATCAGTTTGTTCATTACGAAATTTCCAATTTTGCTCTTGATAAATATTTTTCAAAGCACAATTCTTCATACTGGAAAGGAGTGCCTTATCTGGGTATCGGAGCATCCGCTCATTCTTATAATGGGATAAATAGGTCTTCAAACAGAGCCGATCTGAAGAATTATATTGAAAATATTGAGACTGGGAATTGGTCACCTGAGATTGAAAAATCAAATATTTACTCCAGATATAATGACCTTATCATCACCTCTCTGCGTACCATGTGGGGGTTAAATCTTGATGATTTGAAGACTCAATTTGGCAATGAACTCTACCGTTATTGTCTCGATGAAGCCCGTGGTTTTATTGATAAAAAGTGGCTGGTTGATGATGGTAAGTGTCTGAAAATCACAGATTGTGGCCTTTTTATGTCTGATGCGATTATGGCGCAACTAATGTGTGTAGATTAAGTTATAGTAGTTCTCATTAATCCCCCTTGTTAACTAAAAATATCTCCAAAACTAATACATAGTCTCTTTGTTTTGTATTAAGAATATTTACCTGTCGTGAGGCGATAAAGTTAAATAACAGTAATCAGGTGGGTGGCCTTTCAAAAAAACGCAAATAAAAATTTGGATATTAACAGCCAACCTGTTAAATTTGCAGTTGCATGTTAATAGGAAAAGACCCTGATTTTGAAGATGACCTAAACAAATTAACCAATCATGTGTTTAATTATTAAACAGGTTGGCGTGTTTGTGTTGATTAAGAACTAATCAATGATTATAATGTAACCCTGAAATGAGAAAATCTACGATTTGGCTTTTAATCATTGTAATGGTATTGACTTTCGTTACGCTCCTCGCTCTTCAGATTGACTACATTAACGAGATGGTAAAGATGCGAAAAGAGCAGTTTAACGAAGCTGTGATGCGAAGCCTTTATCAAGTCTCTAAGAATCTGGAAAACGAAGAGACAAAACATTATCTGGAAGAAGATATAATCGCAACTGCTAAAACAGAGCATAAATATAATTTTGATGAACTAACAGACCAGTATCAGAAAATCCTGAATCAGGATTATCGGATGGCTAAGTCGAAAAACCTTACAAAGCCAGGTGTTAATCCTTCGACTAAACAAAGTGCTCCCAGAGTTTATATTTCTTCAGAGCATGGCGTGAAATCGATACTGAAGACTTCAAATGAATTGCAGGAGGTTCTGAAAGGACGATATTTGTATGAAAAGGCTCTTTTGGATGATGTGATTCTGAATATTTTGTACAAATCTGGTACAAAACCTCTGTCTGAGCGTATTGAGGTAAAGGACCTCAAAGATATGCTTAAATCTGAATTTCAGAATAATGGGCTGAATTTACTCTTTGAGTATGAGGTGATTGATAATAATAAGAGGGTAATATATAAGAGTGCAGATGTTGCAATGCAACGGGAAGATGAGGTTTATACTCAGATATTGTTTCCAAATGATACCCCGTTGACCTTGAATTTGCTGAAAGTCTATTTCCCGACTAAACGTAGTTATATCTTTAACTCCGTGAGGTTTATGATACCGTCTTTTATTTTTACTTTCGTCCTGTTGATAACGTTTGGATTTACCATTATTGTGATATTCAGGCAGAAGCGTTTGTCTGAGATGCGGAATGATTTTATTAATAATATGACCCATGAGTTTAAAACGCCACTGTCAACGATATCGTTGGCGGCGCAAATGTTGAAAGACTCAGCTGTAGCCAAAAATCCGACAATGTTTCAACATATTTCTGGTGTAATAACTGATGAAACAAAACGTTTAAGTTTTCAGGTTGAGAAAGTTCTGCAAATGTCGCTCTTTGATCGCCAGAAAGTGGTGTTGAAATTTAAAGAGGTTGATATGAATAACCTGATTGCTGATGTCGTTGATAAATTCAGATTGAAGGTTGAGAAATACGGCGGGACTATCGAATGTGAACTTCAGGCTGTGCATAGTCGGGTAATGGCTGATGAAATGCACATAACCAATGTGGTTTTTAATCTTCTGGATAATGCTGTAAAATACAGTAGGCCGGAAGATCCACTGAAATTAAGTGTTGCAACCTGGAATGATGCCGGTAAGTTACATATTTCAATTATGGACAATGGGATCGGTATTAAAAAGGAAAATCTGAAAAAAATATTCGAACGTTTTTACCGTGTCCATACCGGTAATTTGCACGATGTTAAAGGTTTTGGGCTTGGATTGGCTTATGTGAAGAAAATTGTTGATGATCATAACGGAAGTATTCGTGCTGAAAGCGAAGTTAACATTGGAACTAAATTCATTATTTCACTACAAATAACTAAAAACTGACCACTATGGAAGAAAAATTGCATGTCCTTCTTTGCGAAGATGACGAAAATCTAGGTATGTTGCTGAGAGAGTATCTCCAGGCAAAAGGTTATAACGCAGAACTTTGTCCGGATGGCGAAGCTGGTTATAAAGCTTTCATGAAAGGTAGCTATGACATTTGTGTATTTGATGTCATGATGCCTAAAAAAGATGGATTTACACTCGCTCAGGAAATCAGAGCTACCAACAGTGAAGTGCCCATTATTTTCCTTACAGCAAAAACATTAAAAGAAGATATTCTTGAAGGTTTCAAGCTTGGAGCTGACGATTATATCACTAAACCTTTCTCTATGGAAGAGTTGATCCTTCGTATCGAAGCTATCCTGCGTCGTATCAAAGGTAAAAAAGGAAAAGAAGTTCAAAATTACCGTATCGGTAAATTTACTTTCGATACCCAGAAACAAATTCTCTCTATTGGAACAAAATCAACCAAACTTACTACGAAAGAATCAGACTTGTTGAGCTTGTTATGCGCTCATGCAAATGAAATTCTGGAGCGTAATTTTGCTTTGAAAGCTATCTGGGTGGATGATAACTATTTCAATGCTCGTAGCATGGATGTTTACATCACAAAACTTCGTAAACACCTGAAAGATGATCCGGAAATTGAAATCATCAATATCCACGGTAAAGGATACAAATTGATAGCACCGGAAATCGAACAGTCTTAATTCTGTTTATTAAATGATTATAAAGCCGCCGTGAGAATTTCGCGGCGGCTTTTTTATTCTATTTTTGCCGGATAAATATATTCTTCCCAGAATTTAATATCTTCCAAAAATGATTCGAATTGTTCTCTTTCTGTATCAATGGCTTGTTTTTTTGCCGGTTTTTATCGTAGTGACAGTTTTTACGGCGCTAACGACTATCATCGGTTCTTTCTTGTTTGGGAACCGTTTTTGGGGATTTTACCCGGCTCGTTTGTGGTCTATAATAACCTGTTATCTGGCATTCTGCCCTGTAAAAGTTGAGGGCAGATATAATCTGATGAAGTCACACTCGTATATCTTTGTTGCGAATCACCAGGGGGCCTTTGATATTTTCCTGATCTATGGATTCTTAAATCATAACTTTCGATGGATTATGAAGCAGGAGTTGCGGAGTTTGCCTTTTGTTGGCGCAGCCTGTGCGTCTGCCGGACATATTTTTGTAGACCGGAGCAATCCCAAATCCATTAAGGAGAGTCTTGAAAATGCCCGGAAACAACTTTCCGGTGGGCTTTCTGTTGTTGTATTCCCGGAAGGAAGCCGTACTCAAACCGGAAAAATAGGCAGGTTTAAAAAAGGCGCATTTCAATTGGCAACAGATCTGAATCTGCCTATAGTGCCGATTTCAATAGATGGTCCTTTTCGTATTATGCCCAGAGGAGCACATACGTTGCGTCCGATGCATCTGAAACTGGTTATTCATGAGCCAATTTCAACGGACGATTTATCAGTTGATGATATTCCATCACTGATGGAAAAATGTCATAGCGTTATATCTTTAGGATTGAAGTAAAACGAATGTAGGCCGAAAATTAAGTGGCTGAGCATTTTAATGCTGCGAAATTTTGAATTCTGTTTTGTCGGACGGAAAATAATCGCTACTTTTGCACCGCAATTTAATAAACCAAATTATAAACAAATGAACCATTACGAAACCGTTTTCATTTTGACTCCCGTTTTGTCTGATGTACAGATGAAGGAAGCGGTAGAAAAATTCAAAGGTATTCTGGCAGCTGAAGGCGCAGAAATCGTGAATGAAGAGAATTGGGGCTTGAAAAAACTGGCTTATCCAATTCAGAAAAAATCTACCGGTTTTTACCAATTGATCGAGTTTAAAGCTTCTCCGGCCACTATCGCTAAGTTAGAAGTTAACTATCGTCGCGACGAGCGCGTTATCCGTTTCCTTACTTTCAAAATGGATAAATTTGCCGCTGAGTATGCAGCTAAAAGAAAAAGTATTAAAGCAACTAAAGCGTAAGGAGAATCAATCATGGCACAAGCAAATTCTGAAATCAGATATTTAACTCCCCCTTCTGTTGACGTAAACAGAAAAAAATATTGCCGTTTCAAAAAAAGCGGTATTCGTTACATCGACTACAAAGATCCTGAGTTCTTGAAAAAATTCCTGAACGAGCAGGGTAAAATTTTACCACGTCGTATCACCGGTACTTCACTGAAATTCCAAAGAAGAATTGCTCAGGCTGTAAAAAGAGCTCGTCACCTGGCGTTGCTTCCGTATGTTACTGATATGATGAAATAATAATCAGAAGGAGGAAATACAACTATGCAATTAATATTAAAAGAAGACGTAACCAACCTGGGTTACAAAGACGATATCGTAACCGTTAAAGACGGATATGGCAGAAACTACCTGATTCCTCAGGGAAAAGCGATCATCGCTACACCTTCTGCAATCAAAATGTTGGAAGAAAACCTTAGACAGCGTGCTCACAAATTGGCTAAAATAAAAGCTGATATGCAAGAGTTGGCAGCTAAACTTGATGGTGTTTCTTTGACAATCGGTGCAAAAGCAAGCTCTACCGGTAAAGTATTCGGATCTGTAAACAACATTCAGATTGCTGAAGCTTTGGCTAAACTTGGTTTCGAAGTTGATCGTAAAGTGATCATCATTAAAGAAGCTGTTAAAGAGTTGGGTTCATTCAAAGCTACTTTGAAACTTCACAAAGAAGTTAGCGTTGAGATTCCTTTCGAAGTTGTTGCTGAGTAATTTTAGCTACATTATAAATTGAAAAAGGCTGTCTTCATTCGAAGACAGCCTTTTTTGTGTGATTTGAGGTTACTTTCCAATGTTCAAAACATTGTGAAAGCGGAAGTCAGATTATATCTGGCTTCCGCGCTCAACTTTCTTTACACCTTTTATGGTGCGTATTTTTTTAATTAGTGCCTCAAGTTGACCTGTGTCACCAATGGATATTGTAATATTTCCGCTGAAAAGACCATCGTGAGAATCAATGGAAATTGAGCGTAGAATGACATTTTTCTCTTTTGAAATAACAGAGGTTATGTTGGTGACAATGCCGATATCGTCATTTCCGAGGACATGCAAGGTGATTGCATATTGAGAATCGGATTTACCGGTCCATTTAGCTTTTACAATGCGATATCCAAACCTGGAGATCATCTGCGGAGCATTGGCGCAAGAAGTACGGTGGATTTTAATACCTCCTAGTGTCGAGATAAACCCAAAGATTTCGTCCCCATATATAGGGTTACAGCATTTAGCCAGTTTGTATTCAACTCCTCTCAGATTTTGATCGATAACAAGTTCATCGTCCTTTTTATGAGTGTGTTCAGGTGTTGGAGCCGGTGCTACGAATCCAGTAGCAGTACGACCTTCTGACGATGGTTCTTTCTCTTTCACCTCGAGGCTCAGGTACTGTTCTAGTATCTTGTTGATGTCCAGTTTTTCAGTAGCTAAATCTGCAAAAAAGTCAGTTGCCTGTTTGAAGCCGTTTTTCTTGATCAGTTTCATCAGGATTGACTCATCAATCTCAATTTTGCGGTTTTTAAATCGACGTTGCAAAAGCTCTTTGCCGTATTCTGCCTCTTTAGAGGCCATTTCCTTGAGCGTATGTTTGATCTTGATACGCGCTTTGGAGGTTGTGACAATATTGAGCCAGTCCTGTTTGGGGACTTGTGTGGCTGCTGTCAGGATTTCCACCTGATCACCACTAGCTAGTTTGTGCTTGATGGTCACATTCTTACCATTGACTTTGGCACCAACGCATTTACTTCCCAGTTTCGTGTGGATCAGGAAAGCAAAATCGAGAATAGTAGCACCTTTCGGTAACTTATGCAGGTCGCCTTTAGGGGTAAAGACGAAGATCTCTTTATCGTAAAGGTCCGGTTTTAGTTCTTGCATTACATCGAGCGGGCTGGCATCAGAGGCTTCCAATACTTCACGTACGTTATTCAGCCATTCATCGAGCCCGCTTTCTCCTTTTACTCCTTTGTATTTCCAGTGGGCGGCCAGACCCTTTTCGGCTATCTCATCCATACGTTCTGTACGGATCTGGACTTCAACCCACTTTCCTTCCGGGCCCATCACGGTGATGTGTAATGATTCGTAACCATTACTTTTAGGTATGGAGAGCCAGTCGCGCAAACGCTTAGGATTAGGCTGGTACATATCGGTAACGATAGAGTAGGCGTGCCAGCAATCTGATTTTTCCTTTTCGTAAGGAGTGTCTATGATAATACGGATGGCGAAAAGGTCATATATTTTTTCAAATGCGATTTCCTGTTTCCGGATTTTATTCCAGATTGAGTGAATCGATTTTGTCCGTCCCTTTATCGAAAACTTTAATCCGGCTGCTTCCAGTTTGGTTTTAACCGGTTCGATGAAATTGTAGATATAAGTGTCACGTGAACGTTTGGTTTCACTCAGCTTCTTTGCAATTTCGGTGTAAATCTCCCGGTTGGTATATTTTAGCGAAAGGTCTTCCATCTCCGACTTAACGCGGTAAAGACCGAGCCGGTGTGCTAATGGCGCATAGAGGTATGAAGCCTCATACGCTACCTGACGCCTGAAATCATCATTGGGATGATGGTTGATTGAGCGAAGCAGAAACAGACGGTCGGCAAGCATGATTAATACTACCCGAACATCTTCAGAGAAGGTGATAAAGAGTTTGCTGAAATTTTCTGATTCTATCGAGGGATTCTTCGCATACAGTTCGTTGATTTTGGATAATCCGCGAATGATAGTGCTTGAATCGGCTCCAAAATTCGTCTGTAAATCATTTAACTGGTATATACCGTTGACGACTGCTTCATAGAGGAACCAGGAGATAATAGAAGTTTTCTTCAACCCAATCTCTTCATTGAGTATATTAGCGGTCACAATTAACCGTATCAGTGGATGGATACCGTATGCGTTACGCTGGTATAATCCCTGATTAATTGCCTCTTTTATTGTTGTTTTGATTAAATCAATTTCCGGAGAAGTAACTGTCCCTTCCAGAGCTTTCAATAATCGCCTGTAGTTGATAATAAATTCCCTGGCTTCATCTGCACTGATATATTCCTGACTACTCATTTCTTTAGGATTTTATTTGGTTCAAATATACAATCTTTATCAGATATACCCAATTAATAGAGATGTCATTAATCACAATATATTGATATCAAAAAGATAATTTGGAATCAGATGTTTTCGTCAATCGCTCTTCATTTTCTAATTTTGCAAACCAATTATTATCGTCGCATTACATTCATTTAATCTAAAAATCAGAATATATGGCAGAAGAAAAGAAAGAGAAATGGCTTAATTATTTGGCGTTGTCCACGGTGTTGATTGCTGTATGTGCCACCTTGTCCACATTTAAAGGTGGAGGGTATGGGAGTAAGGCGTTGATGAACCAAACCAATGCGGCTAACCAATGGTCTTATTATCAGTCAAAAAGTATCAAAAGTTACATTTTTGAAAATCAGAAAGATAATCTGGAATTGCAGCGCGACTTATTGGCTGGTTCGCCAAATTCAAAAGCTATCTCAACTGAATATCAGAAGAAAATAGATACTTATAACGAGAAATTGAAACAGTATGATGCCGATAAAGCGGATATCAAGGCAAAGGCAGAAGCATTCGAAAAAGAGCGCGATAACTGCCAATTACATTCTTCGGCGTTTGGTATAGCTGTTATTTTCTTGCAGATTGCTATTTTGCTTTCTTCGGTAGCAGCGTTGATCAAAAAGAAAATTCTCTGGATTCTGAGTATTGGGGTAGGGGTGGCCGGTGTGCTTTATTTCTTCAATGGGTTCTTTCTCTTTATGTAATGAGATTCATTGTCAGGTTATTAATCAATAATTAACCCAGATTGCTTTAGTTAATGGGCGAATAGTCGTACCTTTGCGCCCAAAATAATATAGAAAAGATATACGCTAATGATTACTGTTTCAAATTTAGCTATTCAGTTCGGCAAGAAGCCTCTTTTTCAGGATGTTGACCTGAAGTTTACCTCAGGCAACTGTTATGGGGTGATCGGCGCAAACGGTGCTGGAAAATCAACATTCCTAAAACTGATTTCCGGTGAACTGGATGCTACAAGAGGTACAATTTCAATGGGACCAGGCGAACGCCTTTCGGTACTCAAACAGAACCACTACGAATTTGACGAATGTACGGTACTTGATACTGTGCTGATGGGTTACAAAGAGTTGTGGGATAATATGAAGCAGAAAGAGGAATTATACTCAAAAGCTGATTTCACCGAAGAAGACGGAAACCTGGCTGCAAAACTGGAAGATGAATTTGGTCACATGGGGGGCTGGACAGCTGAGAGCGATGCTGCTAACCTGTTGAGCGGTCTGGGGATTAAAGAAGATATGCACTACCAGCTGATGAAAGACCTCAGTGGTAAAGAAAAGGTACGTGTGCTTTTGGCTCAGGCTCTTTTCGGAAATCCGGACAACCTGTTGCTCGATGAGCCTACCAATGACCTTGACCTTGAGACTGTACTTTGGTTGGAAAACTATCTGGCTAACTTCGAAAATACGGTGATTGTGGTTTCTCACGACCGTCACTTCCTTGATAATGTATGTACCGATATCGTGGATATCGACTTTGGTAAAATCCGTGCATTCTCGGGTAACTATACTTTCTGGTACGAATCAAGCCAGTTGGCAGCTCGTCAACAGGCAAATGCCAACAAGAAAGCCGAAGAAAAACGCAAAGAGCTTCAGGAATTCATCCAGCGATTCAGTGCTAACGTGGCGAAGTCAAAACAAACGACCAGTCGCAAGAAAATGTTGGACAAACTCAAGATCGACGAGATTGAACCGTCGACCCGTCGTTATCCGGGGATTATCTTCCAGCAGGAACGTCCTTGCGGTGACCGTGTACTGACAGTAGAAGGTCTTTCATATGAAGTAGATGGTGAAGTCCTGTTCAAAAATGTAGAGTTCAATATTGAAAAAGGAGATAAAGTAGTATTCCTGGGTAAAAATAACCGTGCAACTACGACTTTCTTTAAAATTATCAATGGAGAATTAGAGCCGACAGCAGGTAAATTTGAATGGGGTGTAACGATTACTCCTGCTTATCTGCCAATGGATAACACCGAATTTTTCCAGAAAGAGGAAAACCTGGTAGAGTGGTTGAGCAAATCCTCAAGCGATACCAGTGAGTCGTTCCTTCGTGGTTATCTGGGGCGTATGCTGTTCTCTGGTGATGATCTGTTGAAAAATGCTCAAGTGCTTTCAGGAGGGGAGAAAATGCGTTGTATGATTTCGCGCATGATGCTTCAGAATCCGAACCTATTGATTCTTGACCACCCGACGAACCACTTGGATATGGAATCTATCCAGGCATTCAACAACAATATGATTGCTTATCCGGGACAAATCCTAATGGCTTCTCATGACCATGAGTTTATCGAGTCTGTGTGTTCCCGTGTGATTGACCTGACACCTGATGGTGCTATTGATAAATATATGGATTTTGAAGAGTACCTGACAGATGAGAAGATTCACGAGCTTCGTATGTCGAAATACAATTCATAATCGCACAATAATATATGAGGGTGTCCCAAAAGGGCATCCTCTCTTCATTTTTGCCCATTTCATTCAATTAAGAACTCACCAGGCAGGCGTTAGCATTAATATTGCGAAAGATTGTTTTTTATCGGAGTCTGGCCAAAGAGTTGCAGAATAAGCAAAAAAGGAGGTGTATAGGGTGGATTATGCTGCTGTGGCCATCTTTCTGGATAG